>JANMTN010000044.1:0-4431 GCA_031390685.1 Desulfobulbaceae bacterium | reverse complement strand
CCTGCGAGGTTGTTTTTCTGATCCTGTGATCAGGTAGCGCTGGCTTCTTTTATCTTACTGACCAGTTCGCCGATATCCACCGGTTTCATGAGATAGTCGAACAGGCCTCGCTGCATGCCGATAATGCCGCTCTCTGTGGAGCCATGCCCGGTCAGGATGATCACCTGAATACGCGGATCGTGTTTCTTGATCAGGTCAAGGGTGGCAAGCCCGTCAATCCCCGGCATCATCAAGTCAAGCAGGATCACCTGAGGCTGCCAGTCAGAGGCAAGTACCGCGAGTGCCTCTTGGGCACCGCTCACTGCCTTGGCAGCAAAACCCCGTAACTCCAGCCGTTCGGCCAGGGTAGTCCCAAATTCCATTTCATCATCAACGATCAGAATTTTAACTGGGTGCATGGTCTTCGTTCTCACTCCTTTTCACTGTAAGCCGGGAAGGTGATGATGAAGGTGGTGCCAACACCAACTTCGCTGTTCACCTCAATCTTGCCGCCAAGCTTTTGGACGATACCATAAGTGATGGATAATCCCAAGCCGGTGCCTTTCTTTTCCGCATTCCCTTTAGTGGTAAAAAACGGTTCGAAGATATTTTTCATGGTCTCTGCCGACATGCCTGGTCCGGTGTCTGAGATGGCGATCATGACTGTTTTTTTGTCTTCGCAACTGGAGGTGATAAGGATCTCCCCCTCATTGTTGATTGCGTCAATGGCGTTGTTGGTTGTGCCCATGGCATTGCTTATGGCGTCGATGGCATTGTTGATCACATTGAGCACTACCTGTTGTAATTGGCCATGGTCGGCCCGAATGACCGGTAGTTCCTTCTGGAGTTGCAAGAGGATATGGATGTTATGGTAAGCGGCCTCTTTTTCAAGAAAGCTGATGACTTCCCTGATGATATCATTGAGATGGACCAGGGTCAGTGAGGTCTCCATGCGTCGGGCAAAGCCCAGTAAGCGGTGGGTGATGGTTCTGGCTCGCCCCACTGCATTTTGCAGGGAGCTCAATTGGTCAAGAAATTTTTCCCGGTAGCGAAAATCACGATCCACTTCAAGCAGGTCCTGCATCAATCCTGCCTTTTCCCCGATAATGGCAAGCGGGTTATTGATTTCATGGGCAACACCTGCCGCCAGGCGGCCAATGGAGGCAAGTTTGTTGGTGTGCTCCGTTTCACTGAGCATCGTCTCCCGCATCTCATCGGCCTCCCTGAGCTTTCCGGCGATAAAAGCAGAGAGCCAGATAATGATGCAGCCCAACACCAGGGAGCAACTGATCAGGGTGAGCATCAATCCTCCCTTGAAAGATTGCCAATCCCCCCTTTTCGCATACCCTTGATGGTCGAGGACAAGCAACCAGGGCGTGCGCGGGATACGGCTGACCGCTCGGTAAAAATCACCGTTGCTTCGTTCCTCTGAAATGAGGATATCGTCCTGTTTTGGCTTGTTGCCCAGTTTGAAATCCTCAAGCACGGTGCCGTGATAACGGGAAGAGCTTTGCAGCTTGTTGCTGTCATTGACCAGGAAGATGTCCTCCAGGGCCCCGGTGTTGACTGAAGCAAGAAAGTGATCCAGGGTCTCACTGTCAATACTGGCCCGGATAACCCAGGAATCGTGCGCTGATGCCGATCCCTTTTTGCTGGCCGCAACAACAAAATGGGGGAAATTGCGGAATCCGGTAAAAACTTCACTGACGTATATCTTCCTGGTCAGGGCCTTATGAAACCAGATGCTGTCATTGTAATTCTTGCCGACCAGTTTGTAGGGACCGGCATAGGTTACCTGAATGCCGTCAGAGCCAATGACGCCAATATCAACCAATCCCTGATGTTCCCCCTTGAGCTGTCTGAAGATCTGATCAAGTCGTTGTTGGTCGGTTAATTCCTCAAAGGTGTACGAGTCAAGAACGACCGTGATCGCCGCCTCCATCTTTTCAAGATAGGCGTTGATGGTGGCCCTGGCGCTTTCCGCGCTCCAGCGGGCATTGGCGTAGGATTCGTTTTGTAGGAGCTGTCGGTATTGGACAAAATTGATCCCCGAGATGATGGCCATAGGGATCAGGGTGATGGCCAACATGGCGATGAGCATGCTGTTGCGCATGCAATGGTACCGCTCTTTTATGGAAAGGTTTTTATTGTGGAGCCCACAGAAAAGCGGACAAAAGGAACCAAAAAAGTTGTGCTTCATGGTGTAGTACTCCGATCGGGCCTTGTCCGGATAATGGCCCCTGGTTGTAGGTTTTTGGCCATGGCCAAGGCAAGGGCTTCATCGGCCGGCCCGATTATCCGGTCGATGACTTTGATCTTTTTCCAGATCAGATATTGGAAATGGGCGTCCTCGATACCGCCGCAGATTATCAGGGATACTTCTTCCTTGATCGCCAGACTGCACAGTTCGTCGCTGGACGGTCCCGGCAGCAGGATGGTTCGAGGCTCACCCGAGACCTTTCCCCTGGTGATTCTGGCGATCAGCACCTCGGTGGTCAGGTCAAAGCGGGGGGCGATATCATCGTTCTGCAGGGTAATAAGGATCTTCATAGGAGAATTATGCCAGGCTGTATTCTTTCATCTTTCGCCACAAGGTGGTGCGTCCCCAGGCAAGCAGTTTTGCCGCTTCACTTCGGTTGCCGCCGGTTTGCATAAGGGCTCCAAGAATGTTTTGTTTTTCGATGTCACTCCAGTTTGCGGCGTTATCCGGGACTCCTTTATGGCTGTTAGCTGCTGAATGCGGCGTGCTCGGAGCGGCGTCAGTTTGCCTGCCTGCCGGGAAAGGAGGTTCGGTGCTGGATATCATGAGAGGAGGATTCAGCGGTTCGTCCAGCACGTAGGGCGGCAGGTGATCGGTCCCGATGACCTCGCCTCTGCATATATTGACGCCATACTCGATGATGTTGCGTAATTCCCGAACATTGCCAGGGTAGCGGTACTTGGTTAACCGTTGCAAGGCCTGGGGGGAGATTGTTTTGATATTTTTATTAAAATTTACGGCAAACATCTGCAGAAAATGATCGATCAGCAGTCGCACGTCGCCGTCTCGTTCTCTGAGCGGCGGCAGGTGTACCCGCAGGACGTTCAAGCGAAAAAAAAGATCCTCTCGAAAACCTCCTTCTTCGACCAGTTTTTTCAGATCACGATGGGTGCCGGTAATCACCCGCACATCAACCTTGACCTTTTTCTGGCTGCCCAGTGGGAAAAACTCCCGATCATCAAGAACAGTAAGAAGTTTTACCTGGAGCGGTAAGGGCAAGTCTCCGATCTCAGTCAGAAAAATCGTGCCACCCTGGGCAAGTTGAAACATGCCGTGCTTGTCGGCATGGGCCCCGGTGTAGGCCCCTCGTACATGACCAAAGAGCTCTGATTCGAGAAGGCTCTCCGGCAGGGCGCCACAGTTCACCTTGATAAAAGGATGTTTGCCCCGTTTTGAGGCATGATGGATGGCCTCGGCCAGGATGTCCTTGCCGGTGCCGGTTTCGCCGGTAATCAATACAGAAGAATCGGTATGGGCCAGAATTGGCAGGAGCTCAAAGACTTCCTGCATCTTTGGGCTATGTCCCAGGAGGCCCTTGGAAGGGCCAATCTCTTTTTTTCCTGCACGGGTTTCCTGAATGGTGGTGATATCTTCCAGCACGAGAACCATTGCTGTTTGTCCCGTTCCTGGAGACAGGACCGGGGTTGCGGTAAAGCGCACCGGAACTTTTTTGCGATTGAGGCCAAGGATGTCGCCCTCTGTGCTGCACGCCATTCCTGTTTCTCTGGCCTGCTGCAGAATGTGACTGTTCTTCTGGAAGTGAGTGCGCAGGACGAAGTCATAATAGATGCCGCGAACTTCTTCGCCGGAATAGCCGGTAAACGCCTCAAGGAAGCGGTTCATTTCTATGATCTGGAAGTCCTGGTTAAGTAAGGCGATACCGTGTGGTACGCCATTCAGGATTTCCAGGAGTTCGGGGCATTGGCTCATGATTTCGGATGTTCCGTTAGGGGCCGGAACAGTTGAATGAATCTCGGGGGCGATGTTTTGTTTGTAGCATGTTTCGTATTGTTTCTATCTGTTCCGTATAGCATGTTTTGTTCAGGGAAGTCAATTGTTTTTTTAGGTGGAGTTGTGGGTGTGGGTAATTGTATTGGGCGCTGATTCTTCAGGAGTTGTCGGGTTTTCTGTCCTGCCGCAAGTGTTGGGTCGGGGTGGAGGGGATGGGGCGCTTTGTTTCTGATTGTTTCAGTGGAGGTGCTATATGTTCTCTTTTGTTTCGAAATGTTTTAAGGGGTGATTTCGGCGCATAACTAGGCATTGGTAACATGCTGTATATATGGGAAATGTATATTTGGCACGATCCTTGTAATAGAAACAACAAACAGCACAACAGGTCTGCTGGGGTGCAAGAGGTATTAAGAAAAAAGCGGAGGTTGCCATGAAAAAATTACTTAACACTTTTCAGAAAT
>JANMTN010000001.1:0-5553 GCA_031390685.1 Desulfobulbaceae bacterium | reverse complement strand
CTTTTGGCCATTGTCTCCCACGATCTTACCGACAAAATCTCGGCAGGGGTATTGGTCGGCAAGGTTGCAGCCATGGTTGGCGGCAAAGGTGGAGGAAAGGCGGAAACATCACCGGCCTGGGTCTCAATGATGGGCAGGGCGGTCAAAGAGCCGGCGCCAAGTTCATCACTGAGCTTGGCTGAGCGCTCAAGCAAACGAGAATGGTTAAAAAAGATATCGCCAGGATACGCCTCGCGTCCTGGTGGACGTCTGAGCAACAGGGAAAGTTCACGATAGGCAACAGCCTGTTTTGAGAGATCATCATAAATAATCAGCGCGTGCTCACCTTTATCCCGATAATATTCACCCATCGAGGTGCCGGCAAAGGGAGCAACATATTGCATTGGTGCAGGATCAGAGGCACAGGCGGCAACCACAGTGGTATAAGACATGGCGCCATGTTTTCTCAAGGCCTCAACAACGAGAGCTACCGTTGATTTTTTCTGGCCAACGGCAACATAGATACAATGGACACCGGTCTCTTTCTGGGCAATGATGGCGTCAACACAGAGGGCGGTTTTACCAATCTGACGATCACCGATCACCAGCTCACGCTGTCCCTTACCAACCGGGGTCATGGCATCGACGGCCTTGGCACCGGTGTAGCAGGGTTGATGTACACCCTTACGGGCGATAACGCCCGGGGCAATAACCTCAATTTTGGAGGTCTCTGTGGTTTTGATTGGACCCTGTCCATCAATAGGCTGACCGATACCATCAACAACACGACCTTCCATGGCCGGGCCTACAGGAACCTCAGCAATCTTGCCAGTACGCTTGACAATATCGCCTTCCTTGATCCCCTTGACACTGCCGAGTACTGCACAACCTACATTGTCTTCCTCAAGGTTCAAGGCAAGACCCATAATGCCGCCGGGAAACTCAAGGAGCTCCATGGCCATACAGTTCTGAACCCCGTAAACACGGGCAATACCGTCACCAACGGAGATAACAGTTCCGGTCTCATTCAAATCAATACTGGTCTCATATTCACCAATCTGATCTTTAATAATTTGACTGATTTCTTCTGCTCTGATTTGCATTTCTACTCTCTCCCCTTTATGGAATCTTTTAAACTTGCAAGTTGTGTCCTGATACTGCCATCCAGTTCCAAATCCCCGACCTTGGCAATGATGCCACCTATAATTGAAGGATCGACACTAGTGGTCAGCTCCACCTTCTTGCCAGTAAGTTTTTCTAATGTTACCCGAACCTTGACCTGCAGTGCTTCACTTAATTCAATAGCTGAGACGACACTGCCGTGACTGACATTCTTTTCATTATCAACCATGGCCTGAAACTCTTCCGCTATCTCAGCAAGAATCCCGGCTCGTTTTTTCTCCACCAGCAGGTTCAGAAAATTGGCCATGATCTTTTCAACACCCATGGAAGCAACCATGCCGGCTATTGCCTTCTGGCGAATATCCAGGGGATAGAGCGGATTGATCAGGGCATCAACTACTTCCGGATGCGAGACATACAGTCCGGCAACTCCCTGAAGTGCCTCATTATACTCCTCAAACTTTCCGTTTTCCTTGCCAACAGCAAAAAGTGCCTTGGCATATCTTCGTGCTAAGATTGTCTGTTTCACTGGATGGCCCCTACCTTGTCTAAGTAATCTTCCACAATCTTGACCTGATCTTCTTCAGTCAGATTCTTCAGGATTAACGCCTCAGCCATGATCGCCGCCTTGTCCGCGATTTCATTCTTCAGCATCCGCCGGGCAGCAATCACCTCATTGGCAACTGTCATCTGCGCTTGACTTTTGATATCTTCCGCCGCTTTTTCAGCCCGCTCAATAATCTTGACCTTTTCAATCTCGGCCTGGGCAATCGCCTTCTCCACGATTAAATCGACATCTTTCTCAACAGAGGCGAGTTTTGCCGAAAATTCCTTGTATGAACGTTCCGCCTCGTCTTTTTTGGCCTCAAGGGCATCCAGATCCTCCTTTACCTGTCTGCGCCGTCCAGACAGGGCGGCCCCAACAGGCTTGGCGCCAAACTTGATCAGGATTATCATCAGGGCAATAAAGTTCATTACCCTGAGCCCCAGGTCTTTCAACTTGGCAGGCGAGAGACTGTTCCGGACAGCTGCATTGCCTGCAACAGCCCCATGCGCGTCAGGGGCTATTTCACCAGGACCCGCAACAGCTCCTGCATCCGCTCCATGCTCAACAACTGCGGCGGCATGCGCACCCGCCCCAGCCACAGCGCCCTGAACGTCCTCAGACGCCCAGGCACTGCCCACGGCCAAGGTGAGCCAAAGCGCTGCTGTAACCAGAGCACTTTTTTTGGCTATTTGCTTCACCCTTTTCATCTCAGAAACTCCTTCCCAGAATTTTACTCGCCATGGCAGTTGCAAAACCATCCAGATTAGCCTGAAGCTCTTTTCCCGCGCTCACAATCTGCACCTTCACCTCCGCCAACTGCGTATCTTTTGCAGCAGCGGCCTCAGCCTTGATCGCCGCAAGCTTTTCATCACCAGCAGCCTGGGCTCCGGCTCTGGCCGCATCCAGTGCCGCCTTCGCCCTTCCAGATGCCACTGCCATTTTCTTGTTAACTTCTTCCTGTCGGCGGCGAGCATTCTCCTGCAGCTTGGCCACGTCATCATGCATGCCCTGCATCTTGGCGGCACGATCACGTAATATTTTACGCACCGGCTTATAAATAATTGCATTCAGCAGAAACATCAAAACTAACATGTTTACTATCTGAATCACGAGGGTGATATCCATTGTAATCATTTTTATGCGCTCCCGTTCAGCTAAGATACCTGAAAATTTCATTCAAAATGAATGATGATTCATCAATACGGAAATCGGTTGTACATCATAAAATAAGGCATGTCAACTTTTTTTATGGTGTTTATTGACGCCGTATTTCTCAACAATAATCAGTTCTTTTTCCTTTTTCTTCTACTCAAAATAAATCTCAAGCAATCCCTTATTCTGCTACAATTTCGCGCACACATTCAGGGACAGCACCAATCGCCCCACTTAACTTATCGGTCATTGGCCCCCCAGCCTGAGCCATATCCGCCTTTCCTCCACCTTTGCCGCCAACCATGGCTGCAACCTTGCCGACCAATACCCCTGCCGAGATTTTGTCGGTAAGATCGTGGGAGACAATGGCAAAAAGCGCAACCTTCTCCTTAATCACACCGCCAAGCACTGCCACTCCGGACCCCATTTGATCCCGCACCCGATCACCTACTTCCCGTAAGGTTTGCGGACTCTCCAGGGCAATCTTTGCGGCTATCACCTTGATCCCATTCACCTCAACAGGCGAACGAAAAAGGTTTTCAAGATCAGTAGAGGCAAGCCTGGCAGCAAGATCAGTCACCTGTTTTTCCAACTGTTTCTGGACCATGACCAGGGATTTAAATTTATCATGGATCCCTTCCGGTCTGACATTGAGGACCTGACAAAGTTCCTGCTCACGCCAGCCCATTTCCTGAATAGAGATAACGGCCACCCGTCCGGTTACGGCCTCAATGCGCCTGACCCCTGAGGCTATGCCATTTTCCGACAGAATCTTGAATAGACCAATAGCCCCGGTCGCTGCCACATGGGTTCCGCCACAAAGCTCTTTGCTGAAATATCCAGCCGAAACCACCCGAACCTGGTCACCATATTTTTGACCAAAAAGGGCAGTAGCCCCCTGCTGGATGGCCTCATCCCGCAGCAGAACCTGTGTGTTAATGAGAAGATTTTCTCGTATTTTCTCATTAACGCGCTGCTCAATCCTTCTGATCTCTTCCTGGCTGAGTGGCGTGAAATGGGTAAAATCAAAACGCAATCTCTCGGGAGTGACCAGTGATCCCGACTGCTTGACATGGTCGCCGAGGATCTCACGCATGGCCGCCTGCAACAGATGAGTACTTGTATGATTAGCGGCGGTATCACCACGCTCACTCTGATCCACTGCAAGTTCTATCTCCTGCCCGATACGTAATATCCCTTCTTCCACCCGCAGATGATGAAGGATAATTCCGTCAGCCCCGGTGACAGTGCCAAGGATAAGTCCATGGCCGCCCGGCCATCGCACAGTCCCCACATCACCTGCCTGGCCGCCAGATTCCGCGTAAAAAGGCGTCGTCAGGACAAAGAGTCGTCCTTCGGCGCCGCAGACAATCTCCGCAACCTTCAGACCATCTGCACTCAGCAGGGCCTGGACCCGGACCTTGACATCCAACCGTTCATAACCGACAAATTCCGCCTTCGCCCCAGATTCAAGCAGATCTTTCACCCCCTGCTCCCGGAGTTTGACACCATCCCCTTTCCACGAGGCCCGGGACTTGGCGCGCTGCTGTTCCATGGCCACATGAAATCCCGCCTCATCAAAGCCTATCTTTTTCTCCAGCGAGATATCGCGGACGATGTCCATGGGAAAACCATAGGTGTCATACAACCGGAAGATAAAATCACCAGCAATCACCGGATCACTGTCCTCGCCAATCCGCCCGATCTCTTCATCCAGAAAGATAAGACCATTTTCCAGGGTCTCACGGAACCGCTCTTCTTCGTTGACAACCACTTTTTTCAATAATTCGACAGCATCAAGCAGATGCGGATAGGCATGGGCCATGGTGACAACAACGGTTGCCGTCACCTCATCCATAAAGGGCTTGTCGAGCCCAAGGTTCCGACCAAAGCGCACAGCCCGGCGCATGATCCGGCGCAGGACATATCCCCGGCCCTCATTGGCAGGAAGCACCCCATCCGCCACCAGAAAGGCGGTGGCCCGGGCATGATCGGCAATGACCCGCATGGCCGTGGTATCGGCCAGATCCTGCCCATAAACACGTCCCGAAAGTCCTTCCAGCCGGCTAATAATCGGATGAAAAAGATCGGAGTCATAGTTATTGATCTTTCCCTGGAGCACCGCCGCTACCCGTTCCAGCCCCATCCCGGTATCGATGCTGGGTTTGGGCAAGCGAGTCATGACCCCATCTGCCGTGCGGTTAAACTGCATGAAGACCAGATTCCATAACTCAAGGAAACGATCACAATCACAACCCAGGGCGCAGTCAGGCCGACCACAACCCGCCGCCACCCCCTGATCAAAATGGATCTCCGAACAGGGGCCGCAGGGACCGGTATCGCCCATAGCCCAAAAATTATCCTTTTCCCCCATACGGACAATGCGTCCCGGCAGCAACCCCTCAACCTGTTCCCACAACGCAAACGCCTCGTCATCCTCTTCATAGACCGAGACCCAGAGCTGCTCAGGGGGAAGGCCAAGCTCGATTATAAGAAAGTCCCAGGCATAGCGGATGGCATCTTCCTTGAAATAATCTCCAAATGAAAAATTCCCCAGCATCTCAAAAAAAGTGTGATGCCGCGCCGTGTATCCGACATTTTCAAGATCGTTATGCTTGCCGCCGGCCCGTACGCAGCACTGACTGGTGGTGGCCCGCACATAATCACGTCGGTCCTCACCCATGTAGACCGTTTTAAACTGGACCATGCCGGCATTGGTAAAGAGCAGGGTTGGATCATCCTTGGGCACAAGA
>JANMTN010000357.1:0-4092 GCA_031390685.1 Desulfobulbaceae bacterium | reverse complement strand
GGCCTGAACCAGAGCGATCTCAGGAAAAGAGCCATACAACTCTCTGAACGCCCTGATCGAGCCCGTCACCAGCAGGCCATTCTCCACCTGATCGATAAAGAGAAATTTAGGCTGGCATCCCAGAAGTTCCGTGATCTGCTGAGAAGAACAATGGAGACGCAGGGTGACCACCGCCATCTCCATGACCGAGTTATGCCCATGCTCAGCAATCTTCTTCACAAAAGGCAAGGCTGAGCTCTCGCTGATTTTTTCCTCACTCTTATAACAGATACGACCGCATGCCTCCAATCGTATCACTAATGAGGCCTGATCGAGCTCGTCCTGGATCTGATAGCTTGGCTCGACGATAATCATCTACGCATCCGCCTTCCAGAAGGGTGACATCTGACGCAACCCGTCAATAATGGGTGGCATTTTTTCGAGCACAAAATCAATTTCCGCTTCGGTATTATAAATACTCAGGGAATAGCGAATGGAGCCATGGGCCGCAGTGAATGGGACCCCCATGGCCCGCAGGACATGGGAAGGCTCAAGCGATCCGGAAGTGCAGGCGGAGCCGGATGAGGCGCAGATATTATATTGATCCATGTGCAGCAGAATGGCCTCGCCCTCCACATACTCAAAGCTGATATTGGCAGTATTGGGCAGGCGGTCGGTCTTATGACCATTGAGCATGGAATGCGGGATGGACGAGAGCAGCCCCTGCTCCAGTTTATCCCTGAGGACCTTGACCCTGCTGTTTTCTTCGGCCATATGGGCCGCCGCCAGCTCACAGGCCTGACCAAGCCCGACAATAGAGGCCACGTTTTCAGTCCCGCCGCGCCGTCCTCTCTCCTGATGGCCACCTACCAGAAAAGGCACAAAGGGGGTGCCACGACGGACATACAAAACACCGACCCCTTTGGGGCCATGGAGTTTATGGCCGGACAGAGACAGGAAATCCACATCCAGCTCTTGCAGATTAATGGGAACCTTGCCCACGGCCTGAACGGCATCGGTATGAAACAGGATGCCGCGCTCCCTGGCTATCCTGGCCATCTCGGCTATCGGAAAGATCACCCCTGTCTCATTATTGGCCCACATGATACTGACGATAGCGGTATCATCAGCCAGCGCCTCTTCATACTTCTGCAGATCAAGAGTACCGTCAGCCGCCACCATCAAGCGGGTCAGGCGATGTTTATGGCCGGTCAGGGTATCAAGATTCTCGCAGAAATTTTTAACGGCCGGGTGCTCCACCCGGGTGGTGACCACATGGCGCTTGTCGGGGAATGACTGCAGGGCTGAGAAAATAGCGGTTGAATCACTTTCGGTGCCACAACTGGTAAAAACAATCTCCTCCGAGTCAGCCCCCAGCAGACTGGCCACCTGTTTCCGGGCCTCAGTAATCGCAGCCCCCACCTGTCCGCCAAACCGGTGCATGGAGGAAGGATTGCCATAATAATCCCGCAGATAAGGCATCATGGCCTCAAGCACCTCAGGGGCAACCCTGGTGGTGGCATTGTTATCCATATAAACAACATTTTCAGAGATCATCATTTTGACTCCTCCACAATCAGCGAGTCAAGAACCAGCTCCCGCAGTTTTTTCTCCACATACTCTTTCAGCGTAGTCTGTGATTTTGCGCAACTGGTGCAGGAACCGCGCAAGGAAACCATGACAAAATCGCCATCCACGTCAACCAGTTCGATATCGCCGCCATCCTTGCGCAGACCGGGCCTGATCTCTCGTTCCAGGGCCTCTTCGATCTTCTTGATCTTCTGCAGGGTGGTCATGCGCTTGGGTTTTTCAGCTATCTTCTTGATGTCAACATCCTGATGCACAGTGGCCGCCAGGATCTCCCGCAGACGGTCTATGCATTTGCCGCAACCGCCGCCCGCCTTGGTAAAATTGGTGATCTCTTCCACCGAACGCAGATTGGACTCCTTGATGGCCCTGATAATCTCCAGATCGGTAACCCCAAAACATTCGCAAACCACTTCCCCTTCCGCCATGGGAAGCTTCAGGCCACGATAATTGGCAATGGCCGACTCCAGGGCTTCACGACCCATCACCGAGCAATGCATCTTCTCCTTGGGCAGCCCGCCGAGACGATCAGCAATGTCCTCATTGGTTACCTTGGCGGCCTCATCAAGGGTCATGCCGATAATCATCTCGGTCAGGACCGAAGATGAGGCAATAGCACTGGCACAGCCAAAAGTCTTGAATTTGGCATCACCAATGACCCCCTTGTCATCCAGTTTAAAGGTCAATTTCAAGGCATCGCCACAGGCCAGCGACCCCACCTCGCCGATGCCGTCAGGATTTTCAATCTCTCCCACATTCTTGGGATGCAAAAAATGCTGCTGAACCTTATTGGTATATTCCCACATGAGCCACTCCTGGTAATTTAGGGCCGTTACGAAATAACTTTTACCTTCATATCCATTTCGTTACGGCCCCTTATACCGTTGACAACAATGAGATATGACAGTTATTTTATGACAACGGCTTATATAAAAAAAGAGTGAACAGAAAAATATTTTTTCCTGTTCACTTTTCACTATTCACTGTTAACTTTTGCACACTAAATACTTCACAAATAAAAATCAACGCCCAATTCAATCCACCACAGAATTTAGGAGCCGTAACGATATAATCATCACTGTTGTCCGCTTACAACAGGCCGATCTCTTTCAGCATTGCCCTGGCCGCCTGCATAAGATCCCCCGTCCCCATGGCCGTTCTGGATTCGACATAAAAACGGACCTTCGGTTCCGTACCGGAAGGACGGATCATCAACCAGGAGCCATCTTCAAAAATCATCTTACGGCCATCAACAGCAATGACTTCAGCGATGCGCTGGTCAACAGCGCCCACCTTGACCACAGCGCCCACACCGTACTTTTGCAGGCGTTGCAGGATAGCCTTGAGTTCTTCTCCTTTGGCACTCACCTCAAGCCCCCCCCGGTCAGGATAATAGGCCCCATATTCACCCTCAATACGTTGCAGATACTCGCCCAGATTCAGCTTCAGGGTCAAAACCATATCCATTGCCAGCAGCAGGCCGATATAGGCGTCTTTTTCCGGGGTATGGCCAATGACCGAGATACCATCTGACTCCTCAAAGCAGACCAGGGCCTGACCGATCACCGGCTTAAATTCCTTGAATCCCACCCTGGGTTCAAAAACCTGCTCGCCAAATGCCAGTGCCAGCACATTGGCCAGATTGGAGGTGGCCACCGTCTTGGCCACCATCCCCCGTTTCCCTCTTACCTCGTGAAGGAAATGATAGGCCATGGCCCCAAACTGATTCATGCTGATCTCAACCGTCCCATCAGTAAAACGAATACGGTCGCCATCAGGGTCAATGATAGCGCCAAGTTTGAGCCTTTCCGGTCTTGCCCGCAAGGTCTCACCCACCTGCTGCATATTCGCCGAAGAAGGCTCAGGGGCAATGCCGCCAAAGGTCACATCGGCATCAGCCCGCAGATGAATCAGCCGATCTCCCCCGTTGCCGTTAAAAAGGGGCGCAACATGAAGACGGCTGGCGCCATGCACCGAATCGATCACTACACAAAGATCATGATTTTCCTGAAAACCGTGCATGATGTTATCCAGATCAAGGCCGTGGACCGTAACATTCCGGCGCACCAGGGTTTTCCAGCATTCCAGAGAATCAAATGACCGGATATCCGTCCTCCGGCCAGGGGCCGGCAGAGGAGCAGTCAAGGAAACCAGGGGGGAAGTATCAGCCTCGATGATCCGGCGGGCATTGGCGGTGATTCTGTTGGTTAATTCGGAGGCGGCGGGTCCGGCATCAGCGGCATTGTACTTGAATCCGCCATATTCCAATGGGTTATGCGATGGCGTCAAATTAATGGAAAAGGCCGCGCCAAGTTCCAGAAGCGCCGCTGACAACACTCCGGTAGTGGACTCTCCGGCATAATGCACGGTAAATCCGGCCCTGGCCAGGACATCAATGACGGCAGCAGCCAGCACCTCACCGCCAACGCGATTATCAAAGCCGACCACACACCCCTTTTCCTGGGCCTCCTGCAAGGTTGACACCCCAAGAAAAGGCGCCAGATCCCGTTCCTCGTCAACCACCTG
>JANMTN010000348.1:0-1599 GCA_031390685.1 Desulfobulbaceae bacterium | reverse complement strand
TTATTCCTCATGGAAACTCAGATTACCAAAGAAATTCTTAAAAAAGTCAGACAGGTGGAGGTGAGAACCAGCCGCCTTGTCAACGACACCCTGGCCGGAAATTACCACTCGGTATTCAAGGGCCGGGGCATGAATTTTGACGAGGTGCGGGAGTATGTGCCCGGTGATGATATTCGGGCCATCGACTGGAACGTGACCGCCCGGACCGGTATTCCCCATATCAAGAAATTCACGGAGGAACGGGAGCTGACCATCATGCTGATCATTGATATCAGCGGTTCTGGTGATTTTGGTTCCGGCGCCAGTTCCAAACGGGAGATGATGGCGGAGCTGGGCTCTATCCTTGCCTTTTCCGCCCGCCGCAATAATGACCGTGTAGGACTGATATTGTTCACCGACTTTGTCGAGTTGTATATCCCGCCCAAAAAGGGCCGTTCCCATATCCTGCGGGTTATCCGTGAGATCCTGTTTTTCCAGCCGCAGGGGACAAAGACCGATCTGCTTCTCCCCTTGGATTTTGTCAACCGGGTGGCCAAGCGCCGCTGTGTCACCTTTCTCCTCTCTGACTTCTGTCTGCCCGGGGCCTTTGAAGAGGCCTTGAACCGGTTGCAGCCAAAGCTGCAGATCACCAATCGGCGCCATGACCTGATCTCTATGATTGTCTCCGATCCGCGGGAGCATCAACTCCCGGATGTGGGCTGGCTGACCCTTGAAGACGCGGAGAGCGGCGAGCAGGTGGAGGTGAACACCTCTGACCCTGCTATTCGCCGGGGCTATGCCGAGCTTGCGGCCAGCCAGCAGAAAAGGCTGCGTCGCGCCATCCGTTCCGCTGGTCTCGATCTGCTTGATTTGTCTACGGATCAGCCCTATATCCCCGCCCTGCTCAACTTTTTCAAGGCCAGACAAAGGAGGCAGAGATGAGAGGACGAATATTCTGCCTGCTGCTGGCGCTGGTTCTTGGTAGCTGGGGAGTTACTCTTCCGGGTATCTGTGCCGAGAGCAATCCTTCCCTGAAGCTCGTTCCTGACCCGCAACAGGGGCAAGCTCTCCCCATGCCCCAGAACATGGCGCCTGCAACTGACACATTTCATGATATCCGCGGGCCGGTTGAACTGCCTGATTCATTGGGAGTGCTGGTCTGGTTCCTGATCGGCCTTGCGGTCGTGGCGCTTATCGGGCTGTTGCTGTATTTCTGGAAACGTTGGAAGAAAGGCCGGAAACCGCCTCGCCCGCATGAGCTTGCCCTGATCGAGCTCGCCCGTTTGCGGCCGATGATGAATCCGGAGCAGGCGCTGATCTATGCCGCGCAACTCTCTGAGATCCTGCGTCGGTATGTCGAGGCCCGTTTTCTTATTCCTTCTACCCGGCTAACCACCCGGGAATTTTTTGCAGGTTTCATCAGCAATCCTCAGGCTGTAAGCAGCATGGCTGAACACCATGACCACCTGCAAGGGTGTCTGGAACAGTGCGATATGGCCAAGTTCGCCCATTGTGTTCCCGGCCAGCAGGACATGGAAGCCATGGAACAGGCGGTGCGGGGCTTTATCGAGGCCACCGGCCAACCGATAGATACGAAAGGAAAAGGATGATGCGTTTTCT
>JANMTN010000347.1:0-2752 GCA_031390685.1 Desulfobulbaceae bacterium | reverse complement strand
CGAAAAAGAATGAATCATATTGGCGCTGAAATCGGTTTTCGATTTTCTTTGGCTGATACTCTCGGGCAGGATATCTTTCAGGGCGTGGCGGACAATATGACGATTCAGTCCCTGATGAAGTTTCTGGTCGGCAGGCAGGGCCAGGCAGAATTCAATAAGCCGTTTGTCGAAAAAAGGAAATCGCTGTTCAAGGTGAAATCTTGCCGCTAACTTGTTCAGAAACTCCAGGGCGTAGGGATGGAGGGGCTGGCTGATGTTCAGCAGATGAAAGGTCTGTTCTCCCTCATAGATGTCTGGCAGGCGGCGGGCATGTTCAATCAGTCGATTTTTAATCCCTGTTTTTTGGATCAGCTCCGGGTTGAGCTGGTCGGTTAATTTCAAAAACTCCCTCTGGTCGCGAGGGGTATAGAGTTGACGTGGGAGTTTGCGCAGGAAAATAATTTTGTTTATTCTGAAGAGGTATCTCATCAAGGCCATCCTTGAGAGAGGGTTGATGTCCTGTTTTTCCTTGATGAGTTGCAGCCATTTTCCTTTCCTTGCCAACTCTGAGAGCAATGTGTATCCGTAGGAGACAGCCGAATCGCCATCATGCCCGTCCAGGAGAACCCTGACCCCTTCGTGTTGAGCCATGTGCAGCAGATTCCAGCCCATGAAGAAGTGGGGGGCGAAAAACGGTTCATCCTCCCATTCCGCCATTGTCTCGAATGCCACAGAAGCATCTAACTGATCTGCTTGGAGGAAATGCGGAATGATATCGTAGCGATCAAGGACTGGTTGGAAATAAAGCCGTTCGTCACATTCGCTGATGGTGTCAAAGACCCCGGAAAATGTATGCAGGGGGCCGGTCAAGCAATGTCTGAGCGGGCCTGCCGCCATGCTGACAATGGAGGAAGAGTCAAGACCGCCGCTGAGGTAGGAGCCGACAGGAGCGGAAGAACGAAGACGGCACCGGACCGCCTCGGTAAAGATCTCCCTGAACGCCTCCGCGTATTCATCCCGGTCCGAGAAGTGAATCTGAGCGGGAGAAGGCTGCCAGTAGCAGGTTGTCCGGCATCTTTTTCCAGGCGAGGCAAGGAGGGTATGGCCGGGAGGCAGCCGGAGGATATCCTGGTAAAAAGTAGAGCTGTTGTCTAAGGATACGGCAGTGATAAAGTCGGCAATCTTTTCTTCATTGCATCGCTGTCTGACTTCAGGAAGACAGAGCAGTCCCTTGATCTCGGAGGCAAAGGCAAAGAAAGTGCTGGTGCAGGTATAATAAAAAGGTTTTACCCCCATGTGATCCCGGGCGCAGAAGATGCGGTTGCGGGCTTTGTCCCAGATGGCAAAGACAAAGTCGCCAAGCAGGTGCTCCGGACACTTTTCTCCCCATTTCTGGTAGGCGGCAAGGATAAGCTGACTGTCGGGGATAGAGGCGGCGGCGGGGCGGGAGAGGTCAAGAGCTGAAAAGAGATCTTCGCGGTTGTCCAGGCGGGCGTCAGTGGTAATGACCAGTCCGCTTATCAAATCTTCGTAGGGGAGGTACTCCCCGATGGATTCGGGGGTGGCATGCAACTGGCAGTGGACGAGGCCCGCATGACCGGATTTCCACATATGATGCCCGTCCGGACCACGGTGCGCAAGGGCCAGGCGCATGGAATGAAGTTGATCAGAGGCAACTTGTCTGTCATTCAAATAGAGGATACCGGCAATTCCGCTCATAATGGGAGTATCTTTCTGTTATTTTAGGGAAGTTTTATCAAGAGAGGGAAATTCCCGGTACCGTTCCAGACCAGGAAGCCGGCCAATCAGGATTATGTCATCCAGGCTCAGCCAGGCGTGGGCCTCGAAATTCTGTTGGGCATCATTAGCCACGCCGATATGGAGCCTGGTCTTATGGCCGTGGCCGGCAAAGAGGATCTGCCCGGCCAGGGACTTGGACAAGCAGGTGGAATAAGGAATGAACAATGCGGCAACATTCAGCAATCTGGCAATGCGTTGCGGAGGAACAGGGCTTGGATTGGCCACATATTTCTCACGCGACAATCTCTGGACGCGATTAAAAATGTGTTGTGTGGATGTCACCTGCAGACGGATCCGGTACGTAGCCAACAGGTACAAGGCATTAAAAAAAAGAGCCTTTTCTCGACCCGGCAAGCGGATGAATTTAAGCAGCTGGACCATTTTTTACAGTGATCAATTGCTTGTCGGCCAGATCTTTAAGAAAAGCAAGAAGATCCCTCTGGCACTCTTCCTCATCCACCGCATACTCGGCCATGATTCCCTGATAGACGTCTCGAAAACTCCTGGGTTGCTCCAGCAGGATCCATATCATTGTCCCCACCTCATCCAGGCCGCTGTAAGCGCCTGACGCCAGATCCAGGATCACCGTCTCCCCTTCAAGCTCGGTGGAGATCTTATCTTCGCCCCGGCAGAGGATAAGATTGTCGAGTCCCTCGTTTTCTAAAGTGAAAATTTCCGAAAATGACATAAGCAACCACCTTTGAATTTTAAAAAAGCCAGTCGTTGTGCTTGACACCTGCAATCTTTCCTCAACACTTCTTCTCAGTCCTCAGTCCTCAGTCCTCAGTAATGTAACAGAGATCCCTCTTTCCTGGCAATCTTGAGGCTGGCATAAAGGGCGTAAATCCCAATCGCCAGCAGCAGAATTGAGAACAGGGCAAGGATAAGGAGTTGTTTTCTGATTTCAAATATTCCGGCCCCATTGAGCAGGACCTGGCGCATGGCCTCCAGGCCGTGGGTGATGGGCAGCATG
>JANMTN010000344.1:0-6338 GCA_031390685.1 Desulfobulbaceae bacterium | reverse complement strand
CCATTTTCCTGTCGTTGTTTCGCCTCCAAACAGAGGTGCCTTGCCGGGACTTCCGCCCTTCTGCCCGAATACTACCTTTCAGCATCCACGGCTGTTATGCAGATCATCGAGCATTTGGGGCAGGGCGAGTACTGGGGCAACATGCTTGACGTTCTCTCAGCCCTTTGTGATCTGCCGGAAAACAGGAACTACGCAACGCTGCTTCCACCTTCTTTTGCGGATCAGTCCCGGCTCCAGGTGATTAAGGCGAAACCTTTGCCCGGTTTTTTGCTGCTTGATGATGAGATGGAAAAGATTGCCCCGCTTCTGGATGCAATTTTCACCAGAAAAGTTGGTGAAAAAACAGTCGAAGCAATCTTGAATGGCAAGTGAGCCCTGTCATCTGTCCACCTGAACATCATAGCCTGCTGGTACTTTCAACCTGAAATTGGCAGCACTAAAAGAGCTATCTGTCAGGATCTCTGTAAAATCGATACGGAGCCTTGATCCGTAGGGCAGGTCGGTGATGGTGGTCCTGCTGACCGGCGCACAGTCGTTTTTTCCGCTCCGCCCATCGTAGGAGATGGTGGCAATGGTGTCTCCCTGGTGATCGACAAGAACTCGGGCGAGAAGTTGCCTTGTCTCCGGTCGAATCAAGAGATGGGTCTTGGCGAAGGCCGCATCGCCTGGGTATTGCATGGTGATCCAGACCCCACGGCCCGAGCCATCCCGGCGTATGGCCTCAAGCATTACGCCTTTCTCCTGGAGTCGTCCTGTCAGCCAATACCCCCAGTTCTCAGAAAGAAGAGACTCCGGAATTTTGTACTGTGCGGCCAGGGAACTGATCTTGCCGATTATGTGCTGTTTCAGGGTGGTATTGATGGATTGAAACTCCTGGCCGTCACTGACCAGGGCGTAAAGAGGTTGTCCCAGGGGGTTAAGCACTACGAATTTAAGGGATGTGGGGAGCATAAGCTGAAGAAGACCAGCGACGGTGCGATCTCCTCCCGGGCCATTCCACGACAGAGTAGTCCTGGCATCCAGACAGCAGGAACAGGAGGCGTCCCGCTGCTGCATTTCCGCAAAAGTCCGGGTGATGAGTGCGGTCTCATCTTCAGCCACCGGGCTGGTCCACGGCTTGCCGGCACAGCCGTTTAAAAACAAGACCAGCAGGATCAGGACGAGCCGGAAAGGGCATGGGCTTGCCTGCCTCATATGTATTTTATTTGATTTCATCAATTTTTTTCTGCATCTTTTCTTTCATCTTCCGGTCCTTGAACATCTCAAGAGCCTGGCGATAGGTCTCCCTTGCCTTTTCTTTCTGTCCGGTTGACTGGTAGATATCACCCATATGCTCATGGATATAGGGATCCTTAGGCTCAAGGGTCAGGGCATGTTCCAACTCTTTTCTGGCCTTTTCAAGGTCTCCCATGCGAAAATAGACCCAACCCAGACTGTCAAGGATATAGCCATTGTCAGGTTTAAGGGCGATGGCTTTTTTTATGTATGCCAATGCCTTGTCAAGATGGATATTATTGTCGGCCCAGGTATATCCAAGGTAATTTAAGGCCTCTACATGGTCAGGCTGGAGTTTAAGTACTTTTTCCATGCTGGTTATGGCTTCGTTTTGTTTTCCTTCCTGCTCCAGCAGGAGCCCATACTCAAACAGGAGCTGTATATTGTCAGGATACAGTTCGACTCCCTTTTTCAGGATTTCATGGCCGATGGCAAGCTGGTCCTGAGTGACATAGATTCCCGCCAGCAGATTGTAGTAGAGTGGCTGGCGGCGATTTGGATTATCGATTAATTTTTTTACCAGGGAGATTGCTTCCGGTGTTCTTTTCAGATCACTCAGGATCTTGGTCTGAAGAACAATGCTGTTTTCAAATTCTTCGTCGTCATGGGTTATTTTTCTGAGATGGGCCAGCGCCGCCACTTGTTTGTTGTTTTCATAGCGAATCACCGCCAGCATGTATCTGGCCGCCGATGATTCCTTCTTGGCCAGGATTTTTTCCAGCAGGGCATTGGCCTTGGCAAAATTTTTGGTGCGGATGAACACCCGGCTGGAGATGAGATCAATGTTGGTGGGGATGTTGCTGAAGGTGCGAATCCTGGCCAGTTCCACCAGTGCTTCCTTGTCCTGGCCCGCGAGAAGAAGGGCGTGGACACGTCCAAGAGCCGCCCGTTCATTTTCAGGTTCTTTTTTGAGGATGGAGGCGTACAGCTCTTCTACTCGTTGATATTGCTCACGCATGCCATAAAAGTCGGTCATTTCATAGACCAGATCTTGAGACCAGTTCAGGGACAGGATTTTTTCATAGAGAGTGGCGGCGGTGTTAAAATCAGCAGATTGAATGGCAAGACGGGCCAGATAGAGGAGGGCAAAATAAGAGTCCGGATCCTTGGTCAGAAGTATCTTAATGGTTTTTTCCCCTTCCTGATAGCGACCCTGCTGGCTGTAAAGGTAGCCAAGGCGGAGACGTACGGTGCTGTTGTCAGGGGCAAGTTCAAGGATTTTTTCATAAATCTGGATAGCTTCATCAACTCCGCCGCTATTGACATCCAGACGGGCCAGAAGCAGTTGACTATCAATATCGTTCGGATTTTTCTTGATGGCCTCTCTGAGCCATTGTGCCGCCGCGTGCAGTTTTTCCATTCTGATCAGGAGAACGGGAAGTTTTCTGAGGACATAATCAGCGTCGGGGTCACAGATGAGAGCTTTTTCGTAGGCTTCCTGGGCTTCACTGTACTTTTTATTGCTTTCGGCGTGGGTGGCCCAGAGAAAATAAAAATAGGAGCAGGAGAGATCTCTGCTTTCATCGGTGACAGCTACTGGTGGTGCCGCAGGAGCAGGGACAGGAACAGGAACAGGAGCAGGAGCAGGGATCTGTTTCTTCTCGGCACAACTGGTCAGGGAAATCTGCACGCTCAGGAGGAGCAGGAAAATGAGCGGCCAGCACTTGATGAAGGGCTTTTTGTTACGCTTTATGGTTCATGGGGCGCAGAAGGGGAGTGACGGCCTGTAGTACCGATTGATGGATAGACGCAATGGAGCCGGAGGCGTTAATACGCTTGATATAGGGAAGTTCCAGACTGTCAAAAATGGCCGCTACCTTTTGCAGAGTGGCCTCTTGTTCAAAATCATTGAGGGCGTCGCCACGTCCATTTGTGATTCGTTCAATGCCAAGCCATGGTGGGGCGCAGAAGAGCAGGGCCAGATCAGGAGTCGGGGCAAAGTCGTTTTTGGCAATGATCTCTGCCGGCGAAAATCCGGCAGCCATGGCTGGTTTAGTGTCGTTCGCTCCAGCGGGCGCCCCGGCGGAAGAGCGACCGACGGCACCCTGATAAGCGGCAGTGGAAAGAAAATATCGGTCACAGAGGATAATCTTTCCCTCCTGTAGCGCGGGTATCAGCACGTTGTGGACATGTTCCTGGCGATCTGCGAGGAAAAGTTCCAGCTCCTGTTCAGGTGAGATGCCCTTTCTATTGGCGTAGAGTGCTCTGATCTGCTGGCCGAATTGCCCGTTTGTAGGCTCTCTGGTTTCAATGACGGCAAGGCCTTTTTCTCGCAAATATCTCGCCAGGAGTGACATCTGGGTTGATTTTCCGGTGCCGTCGATTCCTTCAAATACGATAAGCAAGCCTTTGTTCATTTGATTGCGAATCCTCTTTTCTCTTTTCTGACTACTTATCCTTAAGCTTGCCATGTTTCTATTTTAAATAATCACAAAAGAGATGAAATACACGAAAATAATATATTGAAAGAGAGTGTATTCGTGGGTGCGCTGATACCAAGTCCCTTTTTTAAACGGTCTCCCGGTTCCTGGCAATCTTGGCTGCCAAATCTACGGCCGCAGCGAGGCTTGCCGGGTCTGCCAGGCCTTGTCCGGCGATATCGTAGGCTGTTCCATGGTCAACTGAGGTGCGGACAATGGGCAGGCCCAAGGTGACGTTGACCCCATCCTTGAAATGAAGGAGCTTGAACGGGATAAGTCCCTGATCATGGTACATACAGATTACCGCGTCATAAATCCCAGTTGCGGCCTTAAAAAAAATGGTATCAGGAGGAAAAGGACCCTCAATGTTAATTCCACCTGTCCGCATGTCTTGGATGGCTGGTAGAATAATATCTTCTTCTTCATGGCCAAAAAGACCAGCTTCTCCGGCGTGGGGATTGAGTGCGGCTACGGCGATCTTCGGGGCAGAGATCCCAAAATCCTGGCGCAGGGCCGTGTCTGTGGTCTGGATAAGGGCGCTCAGGGCCTCCTGGTTGAGACGGGCTGGCACTTCAGCCAATGGACAGTGGATGGTGGCCAGGGTGACGCGCAACTTGCTGCCGGCCATCATCATGACGTAATTTGTGCTCCCCGTGAGCGCGGCCAGCATCTCGGTATGTCCGGGGAAGGTGTATCCGGCACGGTTCAGGCTTGTTTTGGAGATGGGGCAGGTGACCATAGCCGAAAAGGTTTTATCGAGAAGAAGGCTGACCGCTTTTTCAATATAGCCGACCATGGCCTTGCCGGTGGCGGTTGTCGGCTGACCCCAGATTAACTCCTTGGCCTTGAAACGGGACAGTTGCAGGACAGGTATCTGTCCTGTTTGTATTGGGATCCCTGGCTGCCATGAAAGAAACTCAGCGTTGATTTTCAGCTCAGTCGCGCAGCGTTGCAGGACTCCGATGTCGCCAAGGACTACCGGAGAGTATTCTGAAAAGCTGCCTGCCTGAGCGAAAAATTTCAAGATTATTTCGGGACCGATTCCGACTGGGCAACCCATGGTGATGGCAATGTGACGCATAGGAGTTTTACAGGATGATGGGGGTTGGCGGTTAGAAACCAGCACTCAGATCAAAGGCGTTTTGGATGAGATCAATTTGGGGCGGGCCATTATCCGGGAGGATAATGGCCATCACATCAAAGCGGGCAGCGATTTCTGTCAGGTTGTTTTTTGCCAGATAATCCAGGGCCACTTTGCTGATCTGGATCTGTTTTTTTCTGGTGACGGCCTCACTGGGGTGGCTGAACAAGGTATTCTTTCTGGTTTTGACCTCGACAAAAACCAGGGTCTTGGTCTTTTGGGCAACAGAGAGAGCGATAATATCAATTTCCCCGTAATGATTGCGGTAATTTCGTTCTACGATGCGATACCCTGCATCCAGAAGGTACGCGGCGGCCAGCTCTTCACCCCTTTGACCAAGAATGTTTCGCCGACGGTCAGACAAATTCCTTGACCCCTTTGAATGTCCTGCGGTGGCATGACACAGGGCCGTATTTCTCAATGGCCTGGCGATGTTCTCTGGTGGGATAGCCTTTGTTCCGGCCGAAATTGTAGGCCGGAAATTGTTCGGCAAGCTCACCCATCAGTGCGTCCCGTGTCACCTTGGCCAGGATGGAGGCAGCGGCAATGGAGGCGCTCATTGATTCACCGTGAATCAATGTATGCTGGGGAGTGTCCATGGGGATCTTGAATTTGCCATCAATCAGCAGAAAGTCAGGTGAGGG
This sequence comes from Desulfobulbaceae bacterium, assembly GCA_031390685.1. GTDB lineage: Bacteria > Desulfobacterota > Desulfobulbia > Desulfobulbales > Desulfocapsaceae > UBA2270. The sequence continues at coordinate 858 of JANMTN010000344.1, read as the reverse complement.
TGTGGTGCTGGCCTGATTTTCAACGGCCCTTTTCATAGCGAGAAGAGATGCCTGCAGGATGTTGATACGATCAATGGTTGTGTGAGAGACAATACCCACACCTGTTGAGGCGCCAATTTCAGTGAGCACCTTGGCCAGGAAACAACGTCTGCCATGGGAGAGCTTTTTTGAGTCAAGAAAAAGAGAAGAGTCGCAACGGGGTGGCAAAACTACACAGGCAGCGACCACTGGTCCAGCCAGTGGCCCTCTGCCTGCTTCGTCCAACCCCGCAACACAGGAAAAACCTCTGGTGTACAGGGTACGTTCAAAAAGGAAGGTGTCGTTCGTATCGGGAACGACGGCGGAGAGATTTAGGAGCCGTTGCGAAATAACCAATGTCTTTCTGACCATCTCGTTACGGCTCCATATGCCGTTTTTTGCCATTCCGATGATGGCATTATTTGTTTTATGGCGGCTTTTACCTATCCGTTGCAACTCGATTTTCCGGTCTGATTTACGGCAATCAGTGGTTATCCTTTTGATACAAACGTTCACGAATACGTGCTGCCTTGCCGCGTCTGTCACGGAGATAGTAAAGGCGTGAACGGCGAACACGACCATGACTGACTACCTCGATCTGTTCAATCCTTGGATTGTGCAGGGCAAAGGTCTTTTCAACGCCAATACCGTGTGACACTTTACGAACGGTGTACGAGGCATCCATCGTCCCATTTTTGCGTTTGATGACAACGCCCTGAAAGATCTGGATTCGCTCCTTGTTTCCCTCAATGATCCGGATGTGTACCTTTACGGTGTCGCCGGAACGAAAATCCGGGTGATCAAATCGCATCTGTTCCTGATTGATTCTGTCAAGTATTA
>JANMTN010000333.1:0-4490 GCA_031390685.1 Desulfobulbaceae bacterium | reverse complement strand
CCCAAATACCTGCCAAGATAAAAGCCGGCAATGATGGTAAGAAGAATTTGGACAGGAGTGCCTATCAAGGCAATATTACGGACCGGTTTCAACTCACTGAGAGAAAATTCCAGCCCCAGCGCAAACAAAAGAAGGGCAACTCCGATTTCCGCCAGGAGTTCAATTTCATGGATATCGCCGACCGTAACCCCGCCGGTGTATGGCCCGACAACGATCCCGGCAAAGATATATCCCAAAATCAGAGGTTGCCTCAGTCTTTGCGCAATGAGCGCGCCAATCAGGGCAGCAACCACAATAATGATGATATCTGCTGCTACACCCATGAACAATTCCTTGATTCAGAAAAATTCATTCCTATGCAACCACCTTTTGAATCTTCCGGATAAAAATCATTCTTTGAGCGAATGCCTGAATGCCCCTACCTCCCTGGTTCTCGACACAGGCCGGGAGAAATCATGGATTTTTCCTGATCAGGGCCAGCAGCTCCCTGGTTTTTTCAGCAAGCAGCGCCGGATCGTGACGGCTCTCCACGTTCAGCCGGAGCAGAGATTCGGTATTGGACTTGCGGATATTAAACCGAAATTCGGGAAAAGTCATGCTCAGACCGTCGGTATCATCCTCTTCTCCTTGCGCAAATCGCGCCTTGACCCGGGCAATGGCTGCGTCCGGGTCATCGACGACGCTGTTGATCTCGCCTGATACCGGATAGGCCGCCATCCGGTCTTCCACCAGACTGGCAAGGGTTACATTCTTTCTGGAGAGGAGCGAGCAGACCAGCAGCCAGGGGATCATCCCGGAATCGCAATAGCCGAAGTCCCGGAAATAATGATGAGCGGACATCTCGCCGCCGTAGATCGCATCTTCCTGACGCATCCGCTCCTTGATAAAGGCATGGCCGGTCCGGGTCATCACCGGGATGCCGCCTGCGGATCGCACTAGTTCCCGGGTATTCCAGATCAGACGCGGATCGTGGAGAATCTTGCCGCCCGGCTCCTGGGTCAACAGCTCCATGGCCAGCAGACCGACGATATAATAGCCCTCAATAAAATTGCCCTGGGCGTCCCAGAAAAAACAGCGGTCAAAATCGCCGTCCCAGGCAATGCCCAGATCGGCGCCATGCTCGCGCACCAGTCTTCCGGTCTCTTCCCGTTTTTCCGGGAGCAGGGGATTGGGAACACCATTGGGGAAGGTGCCGTCCGGCTCGTGAAAGGCCTTGATAAAGGTAAAGGGCAGATGCGGCTCCAGCAGATCAATCACCGCCCCGGCACAGCCGTTGCCGCTGTTGACCACCAGCTTCAGGGGTTTCAGCGCGGCCAGATCCACATAGCTAAGGAGGTGCTTGATATAGCTGGCCTTGTCGGCAACATTGCTCCGTTTTCCTTTAGTCGCTGACAACGCCGGCAATCTCCCGGTGACAATCATCTCCGCCATTGTCTTAAGCCCCGACTCACCAGTCACGGGCCGCGCCCCGACAGTCACCAGCTTCATGCCGTTGTAATCCGCCGGATTATGACTGGCAGTGACCACGATTCCGCCATCCACCCCCTCCTGCTCCAGACTGAAGGCCGCGTGATAGATCTCTTCCGTGCCGCACAACCCCAGCTCGAGGACATCAACCCCTGAATCGAGCAGCCCGGAGATCAGGGCCTCGGTCAGAGATTCGCTGCTCAGCCGGATATCGCGACCGACCGCAACTTTTCGCGGCGAAAACACCGCGACAAAGGCCCGCCCTATGTCTCGGGCAAGCTGCGGATTGAGTTCATCCGGCACCCGGCCGCGGATGTCATAGGCCTTGAAACAGGCCGGTATGGGTATCGCGCTCTCCATCAATTGATTCTCCTTGTACTCATTTGCTGTGAACTCATTATGTATTGTTCCGTATCACGAGCCCAAGCGCACCAGTTCCACCGCGCCCATCGCCCCCATCACCTCGCCACAAATCACCACCGCCCCTTCGATGCCCTCGATCTCCCCGGCCTTGGCCAGGGCCCGCTCGACGCCAGCCTTGGCGCTGAGCGTTGTCCCCACCTCATTGCCAATACAGGTTGCCGCCGCATCAGCCAGGGCTGTTGATCTGGCCACCACGGTCACCGAATCGGCCTTGCCGAAACTGAGCGAATGGCCCACGGTCCCCGATGAGGTGCAGACCCCGACCGGCATCTGGGAAGGGAGAAGGCGCAGACCGACCTTGTAGCTCAGCGGGGACTGCCCGGCAAAGATGGCCACCGAGCATTCCCTGAGCCGCTGCACATAGATATCCCCGCCATTTTCGACAATGATCTCCTCGACCCCCTCCGCTGCCAGCGCTTTGCCCACAAACTCGGCAATGACCCCGGCCACCGCGGCCATGGGGCCAACCCCGGCTTTCTGCCCGGCGGCAAGCATCTCACGCACCAGAGGCGGGGCCAGAAAATCCATGGGCATGGGATCAAGCGTTGCTAAAAACAGCGGATGCTTTACAATATAATTTTCAAGCTGCAGACGATACTGGATGACAAGCTCTGTTGCCCTCTCTTTCACATCTCGGGTGGCAAGGATATGGAGATCGGTCTCCTGAATCAGCACCTGGGTTGCAATCAGTTCTGTCTGATCCGGAAACTGGCGATAACTCCGGGTGCGGTATGATTCCGGTTTCTTGAGGCATCTTCCTGCTTTCATATACGCCATTGCAAGAAAATAATATAGTTTCCGGATGTCAAAATTGGCATAAGTAACCGCTCCTAAATTTCCTGACTGCTGTTTTCCCGACCATACAATTATGATGCCAGCTCAACCCGATCTTGTCCTTCTTTTTACCCGTTATCCCGAACCGGGAAGGTGCAAAACCAGACTTATTCCGGCGCTGGGCCGGGACGGGGCCGCCCGGCTCCACCAGGAGATGACCCACCGGATCCTCGCCCAGCTGACCCGGCTGGCAGTCATCCACCCGCATCTCCTGGAGATCCACCATGACGGTGGAACCGAAGACCAGATGCGTTCCTGGCTGGGCGCGGACCACCACTACCGGCCGCAGGCCGATGGCGACATCGGTTGCCGCATGCAGGCTGCCATCATCCGTCACCTGGGCCGGATACAACGACTGCTCCTCATCGGCTCCGACTGCCCGGACCTCACCGCCGACATCATGGAGGAGGCCTTTACCGCCCTGACCACCCACGACCTTGTCCTCGGCCCGGCCTTCGACGGCGGTTATTACCTTATCGGCACGCGCCAGGAAAGCTCAGGCATCATCTGTCACACCCTGTTCCAGGATATCCCCTGGGGCACGGATGGTGTGTACACAACCACTCAAACACGGGCAGAACAGCACCGGCTGCGCTGCCACACCCTGACCAGACTCCATGACATCGACACCCCTGCAGACCTCAGACATCTCCATCATCATCCCCACCCTGAATGAAGAAGCCCAGATCAGCAACTGGCAAAAGCTGCAGTCATTGGTGGGCGAAGTCATCATTGTCGATGGCGGCAGCAGTGACCAGACGGTGTCCCTGGCCCGCAGCCATGGATTCCGGGTTGAAACCTGCACTTCCGGCCGCGGGGCCCAACTCAACCACGGGGCCGGACTGGCCGGCGGCAGGATTCTGCTCTTTCTTCATGCCGACACCCGCCTGCCCGCAGACTTTGCCAGGCCGCTCCTCCATTGTCTGAACGAAACCTCGGCCATTGCCGGGGCCTTCAGCCTCACCATTCAGGATGCCGGCCTGCTGCTGAAAGCCATCTGCTTCGGCGCCAATCTGCGTTCACGTCTCCTCCAGCTTCCCTATGGCGATCAGGCCATCTTCATCCGCCGTGACGACTTTCTGCAACTGGGCGGATTCCCGGAGACCCCGATCATGGAGGACTTCATCTTTATGAGAAGGGCCGGACAGGAAGGCAGAATCACCACCCTGTCCCAGAGGGTGACCACCTCGGCCCGACGCTGGCAACGCCTGGGGGTCATCCGTACCACCCTTATCAACCAGCTTGTGATCCTTGGTTTTTACGCCCGCGTTCCCTTACAGAAACTGGCTTCATGGTACCGCAGGTAGAGGTTTGACCGGGGCCGTTTCGGCTGGATTTTTTTCCACCGGCGGCGGCTCAGGCGAGGCTGGCTCCACAGGCGGGGCCGGCTTCACAGGCCGCACAGCAGGATGCGGCTTGACCTGGTCAGGAATGGCCGGCATCTTTTTCTGAAAGGCCTGCCGCACCTTGTCATCTTTAATCAGCTGTTGAGACATGGTCAGCGCCTCGGCCAGAGACGGGCAAAGCCGGCACTGACGCAGCATGGGCGTATCCTGGGCCAGAAAGGTGGTGAGGAGCATATGCAGAAGAACAGTAATAATCAGGGCCTTGACCGCGCCAAAAACGGCGCCAAGCAGCTTATCAAACCAGCCGGCAATGGTCAGCTGCACCACCCCGGTCAACGCCTTGCCCACCAGCATGATCAGCACATAGGTACAGGCAAAGAGAATGGCATAGGCCAGCAGAAAGATGATCTGGGGATTTTC
>JANMTN010000305.1:0-2838 GCA_031390685.1 Desulfobulbaceae bacterium | reverse complement strand
GGCGGCGCGCCTGCCTGAATATAGCTCTCCAGGATGAACGCCTTTTCCAGAGAGATGTTTTTCGTCCGCGATGTCAGCTTGCCATCGGAAAATGTCCCGGCCCCGCCCTCACCAAAGGCGTAATTACCCAGAGGATCAAAGACCCCGCTTTGTTCAAAGACCCTGATCCTCTCTTCCCGCTTCTGGACCTCTGCCCCCCGCTCAATCAGGATCGTCTCAAAACCAGCCTTCTGCAGGACAAAGGCCGAGAAAAAACCGGCCGGCCCGCTGCCCACAACCAGGGCTTTTTCTGTTCTCTTGCGGCAGGGGATTTCTATCCACGGAAGAGCTATCGGGGCCTCTCCCCGGATTTCGGGAGAAATGAGCAAGAGTTGCGCCGACCAATGGATGTTTCCTTTTTTCCTGGCATCCAGGCTTTTATGAAGAACCTGAACGGAAAAATCCTGCAGGCCCTCGGCCTTGGCCACTTGGGCGTAAAGCTGCTCTTCTGAATAATCGGAAGGCAGCTTTACCGTGATCTCTTTATATCCCATTTTCGCGAATCATCACTAAACGCAGCGGACGCTCGCCGCGAGATACCAGCGCCGCAAAGCCAGCCCTGCCAAGATACAGGCTTATTTCTCAAGGATTTTCTTGATGCGATCATAACTATGCAGGATCTCCTTGCCCACTAATTTAACTGCCGCTCCCAGATCTTTCATGCTTTCACCACTCTCACGGGCCAGCGCCGGGGTCTTGGCCTTCATCTGCGCCCACTTTTTCTCTGCCACCGCCCATTCATCTTTGGCTTCGGCCTTAGCCAGGTGCATTTTCAATAAAAGTTCATCCCGCTGCTGCTGTACTTTTTGCACAAAGGTCTCCAAGTCTTTCTTTTCCATGCTGGTTTCTCCTTATGTTTGGCGATTCAGAATCAGGTACCGCCCAACCCGAACAAACGGGAACGCAGTCTCCTTCTTAGAGTTATACGGCATAGAAGAGACAAGTCAAGAAATTCTCTTGGAGGGAAGGCTACAGGCGTTCAGGCGTCGTTCAGGCTGACGGCTGAACGCCTGTCAAATATTCCGGCAGTGGGGTATGATCACGCATTATTGGTCCCTGACAGCCTTCCACCTTCAGCCTGCCCATCAGAGTCATTACAAAAAAACAGCGGAAAAATGCGTAAAGAGAGAGGATCTCTGATTGCAAAGGACTGAAAAAGGGAATAGACTTGCATAAATCTTGAAAATCAGGATTTTCACTGAATGGGATGGTTTGACCGTTCAACGAACTCAAGAACACCTTCCATTTCAAATTGTCTTGAGGGTACCTTGAAAAATCAGGATTTTTGTTCAAGATCAAGGCGTGAGAAAAAATTTACCGCAGGCATATAGTTAATATTCCGAGGATAAATTTTCTAGAACAACGCAGAGATTGGGCAAAAAGACAATTTTTCAAGGCACCCTTGAGTTAATTTTGTATTGTATCATCTTCCGACAACCATTCCCAGACTATAACCCTTGAAAACAATACTATCCCCTGTGCCTTCTGACATTCCAGCGATCCAGTGTGAACAGGTCTCTTTTTCCTATGGAGAGGTCCCCATCCTCACCGATGTCTCCTTTTCCATTCAAAAACTGGACGCGGTGGCGCTGGTTGGCCCCAATGGCGGCGGCAAATCCACACTGCTCAAGCTGATTCTGGGGCTGCTCACCCCGCAGAGCGGCACCATCCAAGTGTTAGGCGTCACCCCGCGACAGGCACGGCAAAAGATCGGATATATGCCGCAGCACCTGCAGTATGACCCCTCTTTTCCGGTATCGGTCATGGATGTGGTGCTCATGGGCCGGGCCGGTTCCACCGGACTGGGACGCTATAGTGCCAAAGACCGGCGGATTGCCATGCAGGCCATGGTCGAACTGGCCGTTGATGGACTGGCGGCCCGCCCGTTCAACAGCCTGTCCGGCGGACAGCGGCAGCGCATTCTCATTGCCAGGGCCCTGGCCTGCGAACCGGAGATCCTGCTCCTCGATGAACCCACCGCCAACATCGATCCTGGCGTTGAGCTCCAGTTTTTTGAGATTCTCAAGGCGTTGGCAAACCGGGTGACGGTGCTCACGGTCTCGCATGATCTCGGATTTGTCTCCCGGATGGTGAGCCGGGTTTTCTGTGTCAATCGTCAGGTCAAGATTCATCCCACCTCGGAATTGACCGGTGAGGTTATCCGGGAAATGTATGGCGGGGATGTCCAGATGGTCCGACACGATCACTGCTGTTCTGAACAGGGGCACTCCCATGCTGACATACTTTAGCGCCCTCACCGATCCCAACATGGTCTTTCTCCGCTATGCCCTTTTTGCGGGACTCCTGGCGGCCCCGGCCTTCGGCATTATCGGCACCTATGTGGTGGCAAGACGAATGACCTATCTGGCAGGGGCCATTGCCCACTGCGTGCTGGGAGGAATCGGCGCCGCCCTTTACTGCCAGGTACACTACGGGCTGGTCTGGCTGACCCCGATGCTCGGCGCCATTGTCACCGCCATCGCCGCCGCCCTGATTATCGGCTTGGTCAGCCTGCGCTCCCGCGAACGGGTAGATTCGGTGATTGGCGCCATCTGGGTGCTCGGCATGGCCGCGGGCATCATCTTTATTGCCAAGACCCCCGGCTATATTGATCCCATGAGTTATCTCTTCGGCAATATCCTGATGATCACCGGGCAAGATCTGCTGACCATTGCCGTGCTCGATGTGATCGTCATTGGTCTTGGCCTTCTCAGCTACAACCGGATGATTGCCGTCTGTTTTGATGAGGAATTCGCCCGTCTGCGCGGGATCAGGACCGAACTGTACACCCTGCTTCTG
>JANMTN010000282.1:0-3576 GCA_031390685.1 Desulfobulbaceae bacterium | reverse complement strand
CATGGCGGGATCCTGGTGGATACCTGCGGGACTGGCGGGGACTGTTCAGGAACTTTTAATGTCTCCACCACCTCCGCCTTTGTGGTGGCAGGCGCCGGGGTGATGGTGTCCAAACATGGCAACCGTTCCGTTTCCAGTCATTGCGGCAGCGCCGATGTCCTTGAGGCTGCCGGCGTTTCCCTGAACCTGAGTCCGGAACAGATCGGCCGCTGTGTGCGAGAGGTTGGCATCGGTTTTCTCTTTGCGCCGGCCCTGCACGGGGCGATGAAGCATGCCATTGGGCCGCGGCGGGAGATCGGAATAAGGACTATCTTTAATATCCTGGGCCCCCTGACCAATCCCGCCGGCGCCAATGTCCAGGTTCTTGGCGTCTTTACCGAAGCGCTGACCGAGCCCCTGGCCGAGGTCCTGGGAAGGCTTGGTTCCCGGCGGGCGCTGGTCGTGCATGGAGAGGGGGGTCTGGATGAATTGACGGTTACCGGCAGCACCAGGGTCTCTGATCTGCATCAGGGCAAGGTGAGTACCTATACCATTACCCCGGAACAACTGGGGCTGCGGCGCGCAACACTTGCCGATCTCAAGGGCGGGGCCACTTCTCAGGAGTCAGCCGCCCAGATGCGGGCCATCCTTGGCGGGGAGCAGGGGCCTAAACGGGATATGGTGCTCATCAACAGCGGGGCGGCACTCATGGCCGCAGGAGTGGCTACGGATCTGCAGACCGGTGTACAGAAGGCGGCAGAGATTATTGATTCCGGAAGGGCCCTGACAAAGCTCGATCAGCTGGTGGCCTTTTGCCGGGATCTGAAATGACAGTTCATGCCGGTTATTTGATGTGATTGTCATGCATACTTTACGATGATTTTAGATATATGATTTTAGATATATGATTTTAGATACTATAGTTGCCCGAAAAAAAGAAGAGGTCAGTCTCCTGAGGGCCAAAGGGATTCATCTCCCACCCCAATTTGCCCATAAACCCATTGATCCGCCCCGGGGGTTTCGTCAGGCCCTCATCGATTATCCCGGTGTCGCCATCATTGCCGAGATCAAAAAGGCCTCGCCGTCAAAAGGGGTGATTCGCCCTGATTTTGATCCGGTGGCCATCGCCAGAAATTATGAAGACAATGGCGCCCAGGCCATCTCGGTGCTGACTGATGAGCAGTTTTTTCAGGGCAGTCTGCTCTATCTGCTGCAGGTTCGGGAAGAAGTGAAACTGCCGGTACTGCGAAAGGAGTTTATCATTGATGAGCTGCAGATTGAAGAAGCTCATGTTCATGGGGCCGACGCCATCCTGCTCATGGCCTCCATCCTTGATGCCCATCAGTTGAAGGATTTTCAGGCCTGTGCCCGGGCGTATGGCATGGATTCCCTGGTGGAAGTCCATAACGAGCAGGAGCTTGAGGTGGTGCTCGGTGTCGGTTGCGCGTTGATCGGCGTGAATAATCGTAATCTCAAGGATTTTTCCATGGATATCGAGACCACCTTCCGCCTGAAAAAAATGATCCCGGCTGATATCCCGGTAGTTGGTGAGTCGGGACTGAAGACCAGGGCCGATCTCCAGCGTCTGCAGGATGAGGGGATCACCGCCGCCCTGATCGGCGAGACCCTGATGCGGGGTGCTGCCGGTGGCAGTACCTTGCAGGGGTTACGCGGATTTTGAGTCATTGAACGTTTACACAAGAGGGAAGGGATATGGCAGGCAGGACGCGGATTAAGATGTGTGGCATCACCAATCGTTACGATGCGGAAGAAGGGGTGCTGGCCGGGGTTGACGCCCTGGGTTTTATCTTTGTCGATGCAAGTCCGCGTCATGTCTCGCCGGAACTTGCGCGGGGGATCATTGCTGACTTGCCGCCATTTGTCGATTGTGTTGGTGTCTTTGTCGATTGTGACCTCAAGGAAGTTGAGGAAATCATTGCCTGTTGCGGTCTGTCCCATGTGCAGCTGCACGGCAGTGAAGATCCAGGGTACTGTGAGTGTCTGGCCCGTTCCGCCCCTTCCTGCAAGGTGATCAAGGCCTTCCGGGTTGGCGGGGAAACAGGGGCCGATCTGTTTACCCCTTATGACGATGTGGTGCAGGGGTTTTTGCTGGACACCTACAGCAAGGGGATAGCAGGAGGAACCGGTATGCCCTTTGACTGGCGGATCATTGACAGGCTGCGTCTGCAATCACCCTTGATCCTTGCCGGCGGGATTGGTCCTGAAAATGTGCGGGAGGCAATAAGGCAGGTGCATCCCTTTGCGATTGATGTGAATTCAGGTGTGGAGCTGACCCCAGGCATGAAAGATTCAGGAAAACTGCACGCCTTCATGGAACAGGTGCGGCTGGCAGATCAGGACAAGGTCCTGGAGGGCTGATTTCTGATACACCTGACTATCCTGGCTTCTTCAATTCTTTTGTTGTTGCCCTTGCAGTTCTGTTTTTGCCCCTTCTTTTTCTGCTTTTTCCAATCGGTAAAAATCCTGCAGGCGCTGTCGGTAGAATATCCCTGCAGGCCCCGTGGTATGCGGGGTGTAGGGCTGCAACCCCTTGTCGCCAGATTGGGCGGCAACCGCATCAAAACGTACTTTATGTTCCTCGTCAATCCATGACAGGTGCAGATCCAGTACCGGGCGCATCACCGATATTCTGCCGTTCGTGTCCCTGCCAAGCTGTACTGATTCCCAACGGCGCATAATATACCCCTGATGCCATATACCTTTTTTTTCTTCACCGTTGATCTTGTCAAGCATGGTTGGAGCCAGGGTGGTGGGAAAATCAGGGTTGAGATTATAGGTCAGAATGTGTTCCACCTCCCAGCTGCCCTGAGTCGTCAGCATCCAGAAGGCGTCGCTCTCCCTGGTGTCATTGCGGAGCAGGTGAGTTCCCGTATCATTGAAGGCCCATTGGGCATGACACGCCTGGCAGGCTATCGGATCTTTGAAGGCGGTATGGGCCGGATCACTCATGAGCGGGATCTCATGGTGCTGGTTATCGCCTTTGGAATGGAGAAGGTATTTTTCCTTCTCCTGGGAGACATTGGATGGCAGGTATTTTTCCAGACTTTTCTGGAGATGACAGTCCTGGCAAAGGATAATGCCGGTCTTCCGGCCGTTCATGAGTTCAGCGCCACTATGGCAGTCGATGCAGATCATGCCCCTCTGCTGGTGGATATCCGGGGTTAATTGATGATATTCAACCCCATAAGGCCGGGCAAACGGCTCCTTGGTGGTGTACGGAGTTCGGTATTCCGCGTTGAAATCATGCTCAAAGCGACCATAATAGTCGGCGCCGACCCAGTTCCCGTAGTGGCATTGCAGACATTGTTTATCGCCGGGGGTTGCCAGAAAGGTATGAGATGTGGGCGTGCCATTGGTAAAATCGAGATGACAGGCCGCGCACCCGGTGCCGTGATTGACATAGGGGTAGTTGTCGCCGCTGGAATAGGGATGGCAGCGCAGACAGCGCCGACGCAGTAGATCGTCGGCCAGTTGCAGAGGTGTTGCCGGCGCATCGACAATGGGGATCTGGGTAAGCCCGGCAAGTGTTTCCTTGGCGCCAAAGGCCTTGCGGACCTGATTGACCTCCTTGGCCAG
>JANMTN010000299.1:0-3826 GCA_031390685.1 Desulfobulbaceae bacterium | reverse complement strand
GAGAGGGTGGAAAAAATCAGCAGGATGGGAATACCCGCAGAAAAACCCAGGAAAAATAAGATCAGAACCTGGGGATGCAGCCAGGCCTGGAACATTCGGTCACGGGGCGCAGCTTTCTCATTTTTTTTGCTCATTCTTGTCTTTTCCATCCAATATGGTTATGCTACATATGATAATAATAGAGGCATATGAACATCTTTATCCTATGCCGTTAAAATAACCGTATTATTTAAATAGCCAGAACGACCCGTATTATTTAAATAGCCAGAACGGCCCATATTATTTAAATGGCCAGAACGGCCCATATTATTTAAATGGCCAGAACGGCCCTTATTATTTAAATGGCCAGAACGGCCCATATTATTCAAATGGCCAGAACGGCATAAGGTGCCATGTATGTTATTTGCTAGACGCCACTCAAAGAAACAGCCGGAGATGATTGGCTGTTTCTTTGAAGCGGCATAAGGTGACGTAATAAAATAAGCAAAAAAACACTGCTTATTTCATAACGTCACCTAAAAAACAGATACGTTTCTTTTTCTACTGAAATCATCGCCACAGATCAAGACATAAACACCTTTCGATCCCCATGCCCATACAAACTTACAATACATTAACCCGCAGAAAAGAGCCTCTCGTCCCGGTTACGAGCGGCCATATCAAACTGTATGTCTGCGGAATCACCTCCTATGACTTCTGCCACATCGGCCATGCCCGGTCTGCCCTGGCCTTTGATATGATCGTCCGTTATCTGCGCTACCGTGGATATATTGTCACCTATATACGTAATTTCACTGACATTGACGACAAGATCATCAACCGGGCCGCCGAACAGGGTGTCAGTGCCACTGCCTTGGCTGGGCGCTTTATCGATGAATTTTATGTGGATATGGACAAGCTGGGTGTCGATCGCCCCACCCTTGAACCCCGCGCCACTGAGCACGTCCAGGAGATGATCGACCTGATTGGTGAACTGATTGCCAAAGGGCTGGCCTATCAGTCAGGCGCCGATGTTTATTTTTCGGTAAACAGGTTTCCCGAGTACGGCAAGCTCTCAGGCCGCAACCTGGCTGACATGCAGGCAGGCGCCCGCATCGCCATCAATGAGAACAAGAACAATCCCATGGACTTTGTCCTGTGGAAAGGGTCAAAACCCGGCGAACCAACATGGGACAGCCCCTGGGGGCCGGGCCGCCCCGGCTGGCATATCGAATGCTCGGCCATGAGCCGGAAGTATCTGGGCGACAGCTTCGATATCCATGGCGGCGGCCAGGACCTTATCTTCCCCCATCACGAAAATGAGGTGGCCCAGAGCGAAGGGGCCAGCGGCAAGACGGCGGTCAATACCTGGATCCATCACGGTTTTGTCACCATCCGCGATGAAAAGATGTCAAAATCGCTGGGCAACTTCCTTACGATCAGGGAGATACTGAAGCAATACCATCCTGAGGTCTTACGCTTCTTCATCTTCTCCACCCACTACCGCAATCCCCTCGATTTTTCGGAGACGGCCATGCAGGACGCCATGGCTGGTCTGGACAGGCTCTATGAATGTATGGCTGCTATCGATGCCCTGAGCGACACCGGGAATGCCGGTGAAGAGGTAGCGCTTGCCTCCCCACCAGATATCGACAAGTTGCGCACCCTTGAAGAACGCTTCCAGAAGGCCATGGACGATGATTTTAACACGGCCCAGGGCCTGGGTATCCTCTTTGACGCCGCCCGGATCATCAACAAGACCTGCCAGCAACTCCCGGTAAACCCAAACCAGGCAGATATCAACCTGCTGAAAGATTCGGGGGTTCTTATCAGGAAGTTAGCCGGGATCATGGGGCTGCTGCAGGAAGATGCCAGGGAGTATCTGAAACAACAGAAGGAAAGGCTGTTGAAGGACCTTGCCATCAGCGAACAGGAAATTCTGGGACTGATCCAGGAACGCAAGGATGCACGGACGGCAAAAGACTGGGCGCGTGGCGACAGTATCCGCGATCAGTTACTGGCCAAGGGAATTGAGCTGAAAGATGACTCAAGCGGCACAACCTGGGAGATAAAACGGGAGTAACAGGATGACCACTATGACATATGCCACAATCCGAACACCGGCGGTAGCAGATCGTTTCTATCCTGGAGATCGGGAGACTCTGGCCCGGGACATCCAGGAAATGACCCCGGTTTCAGCAACTCCAGCAATACCGCAAAAAGCCTATGCCGTTGTTTCACCACACGCGGGCTATATGTACTCAGGATCGGTAGCGGCCGAGACCATGGCAAGGGTGCACATCCCGGAAACGGTCATTATTCTGGGTCCCAATCATCATGGCCAGGGGGCGCCGATTGCGCTCTCCACCATACCCTGGCAGATGCCCATGGGCCAGGTCCCCATTGACACCGCCATCACGACAGCCCTTCTCGACGCAAGTTCCGCCATCACCGTCGATGAAACAGCCCATCGTTTTGAACACTCCCTGGAGGTCCAGGTGCCTTTCCTGCAGGCAAGACAAAGAAACCTCTCCATCGTCCCGCTTGTTATTTCCCATATCTCCTACCCCCTGTGTCAGGAGGTGGGAGCAGCTCTGGCCAGGGTTATCGAAGGTGCCGGCAAAGAGATCCTGATTGTCGCCTCAAGCGATATGACCCATTACGAAGCGCGAGCTGCGGCTGATAAAAAAGACCATTATGTCTTGAAGAAACTTGCCGACATGGATCCTGCCGCCCTCTACCGCGCGGTCCTTGACTACAATATATCCATGTGCGGTATCATGCCGGTGACTATCGCCCTCATCGCGGCAATGGCCCTGGGCGCGACCAAGACAAAACTTGTGCGCTATACTGATTCCGGGGCGGTAAGCGGTGACACCAATCAGGTAGTGGGCTATGCGGGCGTCATCATCACCTGATTTTTCTTCGCCCGGCCCTCTTTTTCCTTGACAGGAAGCTGTAGATTTTCTAAATAGACAGCTTCATTGCGTTATGTGCTGGGGGATGGTCTAATGGTAAGACAGCGGACTCTGACTCCGCTTATCGAGGTTCGAGCCCTCGTCCCCCAGCCACTGGATATAAGGGTTTCCGATTCATTCTGGAAGCCTTTTTTTATTTCCATTGGTCCATATTTGTCCACTTTGTAAACCATCCAGTTTTTACCCCTGCCTCGTTGAATCCTCTATTCAATTCACTTCTAAGAGTTCTCAAAACCTGGATTCACGAATCCTGACAGTTCCTTTCGAGCGGTGAAACGCATGGACAGGTGAGCGCACTTGCCATTATCGCCAAGGCCTGAATCGTAGCCATTCTATTTTAACGCCGGATAGTCGGTGTACCCAGCCTCAGCGCCACCGTAAAAAGTATCACGGTTGTATTTATTTAACGGCGCATCAAGCTTCAAGCGTTCCGGCAAGTCAGGATTGGCAATAAAGAGACGCCCGAAGGCGACCGCATCCACCAACCCGCTTTCAACAGCAGCGATGGCATTGTCGCGATTGTAGCCCCCGGCGGAAATAAAAACTCCGTTAAAGGATTTACGAAAAAGCTGCGACGTGCTCGGTGCGTCCTCATAAACCAAATCTCCTCCACCAGCACCAGTCGCCCGCGGTTCGATCACATGCGCATAGCCAATCCCTCGCGCGCTCAACTGTGCCAGCACATACGAAAAAAGTCTGACCGGATCGGAATCGCTCATATCGTTAAATGTCCCGTAAGGGGATAACCGCACACCGACCCTGTTCGTGTTCCACACTTGGGTGACGGCATCCACCACTTCCAGAAGAAGCCGGGCGCGGTTCTCGATGGCCCCGCCATAACTATCTTGGCGTTTATTCGAGCCGTCCTG
>JANMTN010000159.1:0-3761 GCA_031390685.1 Desulfobulbaceae bacterium | reverse complement strand
CCACCGCCAATGGAGAAGTCCCAAACGGACTGGTCTTCATCGTTTTTGGGATCCAGATTATATCCCCAGACCAGGCGCAACGGTCCCATGGGTGAGATCCAGCGCAGCTCAAGACCAGTGGCCTTGTTGTACTCATCAATAGTCCAGTCCATATCCCCGGCCATGTTTTTGCCGATGTCAAAGAAGACGACACCATTGAGTCCGGCCTCTTTCATGAGCGGGAAGATGTATTCAAGATTACCGTACCACATCTTGTCACCGCCGATCCGTTCACCTGACAGGGGATCAATGGGGCTGACCTTGCCGTATTGAAAACCACGAATTGAGTTCATGCCGCCCAGATAGAAGCGTTCATAGACGGGGAGTTTGTTGGTCTCATTCTCCCAGACCTGACCGGCAGAACCCTTCACGTGAAAGACTGTTGTCCACGGCAGGGGGAAGAACCAGCCTGATGAGGCCTCCAGTTTGGTGAACTGTGAATCTCCACCAAAGACGCCGCCGGCATATTTGACACTGACTTGATTTTGTGATCCTTTGCTTGGAGAGCTTATCCGGTCCCTGGTGTCACGAACCAGCGCGAACTTGACGGCGCTGGTGATATTGATATCCATGGATTGAATGATAATGGAAGAGGCAAATGGAGACACATCGGAGAGCTCGGTGTCTTCATAGCTGTAGGCGCCAAAGGCCTTCCATTTTTCCCAGACGGGGTAGCCCAGGCGCAGGGCGCCACCGGTGGAATCTTTTGTGTAATCGTCGTATTTGCGTGACATGTTATAGAGATCAGCACCCCAGGACAGTTTTGAATCGCGAAGGTGAGGATTAGTATAACTCAAATTAAACTGGGTGCTCCTGCCGCTGACATTTCCTGAGAGTGAGACCCTGTCGCCACGACCAAGGAAATTGTTTTCGGCAATCTGGGCCATGAACATCAGGCTGTCAACAGAGCTGTAGCCCATTCCTACGGAGAACTGTCCGGTATTTTTTTCCTTTACATCGACGAGGACGTTCATCTTTGTGGGATCAAGAGAAGGTTCCGGATGGATATTTACTTCTTCAAAGAATTCGAGACGCTTGAGTGCCTCGCTGCTGGCCCGCAAGGCCTTGGAATCAAAGACACCGCCTTCGTGAACCTCTATTTCCCGGCGGATAACATTGTCACGGGTTCGGGTGTTGCCGCTGATGCTGATCCGGTCGATATAGACCAGTTCGCCCTTGTCAATCTCAATGGCGATATCAACCCGAGCGCCACCCTTGGACTTATCGAGGTTGGGGCGGACATCGGCAAAGGCATAGCCGCGTTCGGCGTAATAATCAGTTATTTTAAGGATATCATCGCGTAATGCCTTTCTGTTGATAAATTTTTCATTCTGGATGGTGAGAAGGTCGCGCAGCTCTTGTTTGTCGGTGATCAGGTCGCCTTTAATGTCAATGGTTCCTACCAGATAGCGTGGACCTTCTTCAATATTAAAGGTGATGTAGAGCCATTCACCCTCCTGTTTGACGACTGGATCGCTGACCTTGACTTCGAGAAAACCCTTATTGTTGTAGAAAGAACCAATGCTGGCGGAGTCCTGGTTCAACTGCTCGGTTTTCAACAGGCCGGACTCGGTAATCCAGGAAAGAAGTCCTTTTTCTGAGGTCTTGATGACATCAGTGAGTTCGTCGCTGTCAAAACTTTTATTGCCGACAAAGGTGATTTCCTTGATGTAAATCTTGGACCCTTCTTCAATGGTGTATCTGACGACAGCCTGGTCTTTGTCGGGATAGCTTATCTTGGTAGTTACCTTGGTGTCATAATAACCCTTGGATTTGTAAAGGGCCTTGATGGCCTCGCCACTCTTATTGATGGTGGCGGGGTTGACGATGGTGTTGGCGTTGACATTGGCGGCCTCTTTCACATCTTTCTCGTCGAGTTCGCTGATGCCTGTAAATTCCACCTTGCTGATCAACGGTTTCTCGGTGACTTGGAAGATAACTTTTTTGCCCTCAGTGCTCTCTTCGACCTTGATATTGACATTATCAAAATAACCCATGGCAAAGATGGCTTTCAGATCTTTGCGTAACGTCGCTGGCGAGTAAATGTCACCGGTCTTGGTTTGGGTCTTGCGGATGATTGCTCCGGAATCGATGCGTTTGTTCCCCTCAGCCGCGAGTGAGGTGATGATTTGACCTCGATTGGTGAAGCGAAGAATGTCCTTGCTTATTTCTACCATGACAGAGTCCAAATTTTTCAGGGACTCGCCGTGGCGGTAATAGGACTGGGGCGCGGATGCTGCCAGTAGGTCATAGACCTTATAATCAACACTGACCTGATCGCCAATGGCCGTAACACTGCCAACGGCCACGTAGTCTTGGCCTGTCTTCTGGGCGAGCTCCTGCAGATCTTTGAGCGCGGGGGGCCAGGCACCGTTGTAATTCAGCATCTGCTTTGCCTTGTCCCGTTCAACCATGGTGAATCCCTGGCTGGTAAGGGCTGCGGTCAAGGCCTTGTCTGCCTGGCTTGTCAGGGCATCGGTGTCACCAGAGGCATTGATCTTGGCTGGCAGAAAGGTGGTGTTTTGTTCTACGGCTGCGGCCGGCGTGGCCACAAAAAAGGCGCATAGTGCGAGATGCAGGAGAAGCAGGGAAAGCCTGGAGATGGCAGAAAAGGAAGGGCAGGCCGGAGATACGGATCTTTGTGGGCGGTTCATAGGATTAGTCCTTTCTGAAAAACGGGATGAGCATATCAGGAAAATATTTTTTATAGAGAAGCTCGTTCGTACATTGTAAATCTTATTCTTTTCTTGATCATAGCCATTACCCTTGAATAGCATGGGAAGCAAGGGGGAAAACAAAAAAAGTTGTTTTTAACAAAAATAATCAAGACACTATGCCATATTTTAATATTTTTTGCAAAGAGGGCAAAGGCATAAAAGAGAGATGTTGAAAAAAATGATTAAGCGAAAAAGATTATCAACCGGTGTGTCCGAGGAGCGCCGCTATTTTGTCATGGATGGCAATGGCCAGGGCCTGTTTGTCTTTGTTGCTGGAGCCAGAGATTGATACCGGACCGCCGACCTTGATCGTGATCGTACCGGGACGGGGAAAAAAGGCCCCTTTGGGCAGGACAGCATACGATCCCACAAAGGCGACGGGGATGATGGGGACTCCTGCCTTGATAGCCAGGAGCATGGCGCCTCCCTTGAAGGGCTGAAGCGTCCCGTCAGGTGATCTGGTCCCTTCTGGAAAGATCAGGATCGAGGTGCCGGTCTTGATCCGTTCTGCCGCTTGTTGCAGGCTTTTTACAGCCTCTCTGCCGTGACTGCGATTGATGGCAATGGCTCCGGCATTGGCCATGGCCCGCCCCAGAAAAGGGACTTTGAACAGTTCTTCTTTGGCCAGCCAGCGGAAGCTGAGGGGAAAGTAGCCCTGGAAGCTGAAGATGTCAAACTGGCTGAGATGGTTGGCGCAGTAAATATAGCCGGTCTGGGGCTGGAGCTTGTCCGCTCCTTCGATGATTACGCGTACTCCGGCAATCAGGCAAAACAGTCTGGCCCATTGTCGGGGATAGCGTTGCAGTTTGTCTTCGGGAAGACGAAAGAGAAAGATGGCGATGACAATGGCCAGGCTGTAGTAAATGGTCACAAAGGGAGCAAGGAAGAGCAACGTCCCGCCACGGATGAAAGATGAGGCGGTCATGGCGAGAGGTCGCGGAGATCGGGAAATGGGCTGATGGAGTCGTGATGGATGCTGTTCAACAGCGCCTGAGGCGCTTGCTG
>JANMTN010000294.1:0-3241 GCA_031390685.1 Desulfobulbaceae bacterium | reverse complement strand
ACACCAAGAAACAGCAGTAAAGATTGCTGTTTCTTGGATGCGGCATAAGAGGCCGTAAATAAAAAGAGCAAAAAAAGCTTTGCTCTTTTTATAACGGCCTCTAAATTTGTTGCAGGATGAGAAGGCCATCAGGGGTGAAGGGTTCCCGCAGACTGGATTCCAGGATCTGCGGGACTGACATGAAGCGCCCATCTGCAACCTCTTCCGGCTGCAAGGTGAAAGGGCCTTCATGAGTGCAGCGAAAAATCCGTCCCCAGACCCGGTTGGTGGTGTCTTCAAAATAGTGATCAAAAAGCGGGGTGAGAGGAATCCCGGAGACGCCAAGTTCTTCGGCCAGTTCCCGGGACGCAGACTGTTCATAGGACTCCGAAGCCAGAACCACGCCGCCGGCGGCCACATCCCAGTATCCAGGATAGATATCCTTGGTGGTGGTTCTTTTCTGGACAAAGAGTTGCTGCTTGTTATTGAAGACCAGAATATAGCTCGCCCGATGGATCAGGCCACGACTGCGCATAAGGTGACGAGGCAGACCATCCGTCACCTTATTGTCCCGATCAACAATCTGCACGATCTCTTCGACTGGCGCGTACATGTTGGCTGGAGAGTCCTTTAGGCAGCCGTATCCATGGGACGTCCGCAACACATTGGCACCGCGTCTTCACCTTTGAGCCACATGTATTTATTACAGATGGTGCAGACCACCGTGCACTCCCCGGCCGCCTTTTCCTCAGTATAGGTAGTGGTGCCTGGAGCTTCCTCAATCACAAACCTGGCCAGATTCTGCTTCATCGGAATATATTCGCCAATGGGGTTCAACCGCTTGTTGTCATGGGCGCAATCGACCACCGTCCGCCACAGGGTCTCCAGGGATGCGGTTTCCTGCTCATTTTCCGGTAGGAATTCAACAACATTTTTATTTATCTGTATTTTCATACTCACTCCTTAGGAGCCGTTACGGCCCCTTTTGCCATTCTGGTTATTCAGATGTCGATATTATTTTTTACAACGGCTGGGATTAAAAATCATCAAACCCTTATTTGGGCCTTCAGGGCCTGACCAACCTTACGACCAAGCTCAACACAAGTGGCCAGGTCACTGGCCTCAGGGACATATTTCACCTTGATGCCCTCATCAACCAGATCAAACTTCATCTCGGTCATCGCCTCATTGAGCAGTTTCACCGATTCACCCGACCAGCCATAGGAGCCAAAGGCAGCGCCAATCTTGTTCGTGGGCCGCAGGCCGCGCATATACATAAGGAACCCGGCCATTCTCGGCAACAGACCATTATTGAGGGTGGGACAACCAAGGATAATAGCGCTGGCATCAAGCACCTCCTTCATAACATCACTGCGATGATTGTACCGCAGGTTAAGCAGCTTCACCGAGATCCCTTCGTCCTGCAGACCATTTGCCACCTCTTTCGCCATCTTCTCGGTGGAATGCCACATGGTATCATAAATGATCAGGGCATTGCCCTTACCCTCATTCCGACTCCAGCAATCGTAGGCATCAATGGCCATCATGGGGTTGCTTCGCCAGACGACACCATGATCAGGGGCGATCATCTTGATATCAAGTCCAATCTCTTTGATCTTGGCGATCAGTTTATTCACCAGGGGTGAATAAAGGGTCAGGATATTGGCGTAATATTTGGTCAGTTCGTCCAGGAGAATGGCCGGATCAACCTCATCATCAAAACGCTCGCTGGTGGCAAGATGCATGCCAAACGCATCACTGGAGAAGAGAATTTTATCTTCTTTCACATAGGTGAACATGGAATCCGGCCAGTGCAGCATCCGGGTCTCAAGGAAGGACAGGGTTTTAGCGCCCAGGCTGATATCCTTGCCCGGCGTGGCAATCTCATAGGGCCAGTCTTCCCGGTGAAAATGCTGCACCAGGGCCTTCTGCCCCATGGTGGAACAGATAATCTTCTCCGGTTTGATCAACTCAATCATATCAGGAAGAGAACCGGAATGATCCATCTCCACATGATTGACTACGATATAGTCAATCTTTTCCGGATCAACAATCTCGCTGATCCGGGCAATGAGATCGGCTTTATGGGAACTCTTGACCGTGTCAATAAGGGTAATCTTCTCATCCATGATCAAATAGGCATTGTATGTGGTCCCTCTGTTGGTGGAATACCCGTGAAAATCACGGATATCCCAGTCAATACCTCCAACCCAGTAAATATTTTCGGCAATTTTAATCGGCTTCAACGTGTTGCCCTCCCTGTCAAAATTTATAATTGCAAACCCTTGTTCAATATATTTCGCCATCCCCGAATGCCCTTGACATATCATCAAGGAGGGGCCAGGCCTTCTTTTTATATCTTTCAGCTCCTGCATCACTGCCGCGCCTATTTTATAATATTTTCTCTCTCACCGAGACGCAGAAAATTTCTTGTCTCGTTTTCTATCATCTTCTGCATCTCGGGTGCGAGATCAAATTGCGGTAAAATTATCCTTTGTTGCCCCGCAGACCGGACACTCATAGTCAGCAGGGACATCCTCAAAAGCTGTCCCGGGAGCAATCCCGGCAGAGGGCTCACCCACAGCCGGATCATAAATATACCCACAGATATTGCATCGATATTTTTGCATGGTGCCTGTACTCCCTGAAGATTGCGCAGTGGCCGCCTGGGCCTGTGCATTTTTCGCATGAACAGAACCCGGTCCTACCAAGGGTCTGAACGCCTTTTTACTTGCCCCACAGACCGGACAGTGCCAATCATTGGGGAGATCCTTGAATTGGGTGTCCTTGGCAATCTTCCCCCTCCGATCACCCTTGTCCGGATTGTAGATATATCCACAATTTGCCATCTGGCACTGATACATTTCCTCCGGTGCTGCCATCATATTCTCCTTGAAGATAAGAAACTTAGGTGCCGTTATGAAATAAGCAGTGTTTTTTTGCTTATTTTTTTACGGCACCTTATGCCGCTTCAAGGAAACAGCCAATCGTTTCCGGCTTTTTCCTTGAGTGGCGTCTTGCAAATAACAACATACAAGGTGCCGTTATGAAATAAGCAGTGTTTTTTTGCTTATTTTATTACGGCACCTTATGCCGCTTCAAGGAAACAGCCAATCGTTTCCGGCTTTTTCCTTGAGTGGCGTCTTGCGAATAACAACATACAAGGTGCCGTACCTGCCCGCACCTACCACCATCAATCATTGGCATGATCAGTAAGATAACGGGCCACACCGGCCGCCGTCGGGGTCATGGCATCATCACC
>JANMTN010000095.1:0-2832 GCA_031390685.1 Desulfobulbaceae bacterium | reverse complement strand
GGGAGAGAATTTCATTTCAGCATCTCCTTAATCGGACAATGCCTGGTCACAATCAGTACTATCCAACTCAAAACTTGCTCTCTATATCTTTTCCCCCTCTCCCTGAGGGAGAGGGAGGGAATTTCATTTCAGCATCTCCTTAATCGGACAATGCCTGGTCACAATCAGTACTATCCAACTCAAAACCTACTCTCAATATCTTTTCTCCCTCTCCCTGAGGGAGAGGGTGGGGGTGAGGGGGAGTATCTGCTATAACACGACCTCCAGCCCCGAAAGAGGAATAAAAAAAAATTCATTTATATCGTTTCAGTTTGGCCATGGTCTTGTATCGCATAGGAAATTAAGGCAATCATGGTGACTGCATACAAAGCATTGGCCGGAAGCCGCCAACCAAAATCTACCATGCCATGAATCAGAAAGCCTAAAAGCGAACAAAAAGCAGCACAGCCGACTATCATCGATATCCTGCACTCTTTGTGAATGGCGCGACTTTTTTGCACCAGTTTTCTCCCTGTTACCAGAATCCCGCCAAAGAGCCAGACAAAAAAGAGCAGTGCCAAGGGCAGACCCAATTCAATGGTCAATTCGAGATAATCGTTGTGTACTCTATCAAACAGGATATTTTCCGGGAATTCTTTAAGATATACGCCGGATAGCAATGGGAACGAACCAAATCCGATACCCGATAACCAGTGATCAAGCAACATGGGAAGACTGGAAATATAGATATGAAGTCGCGTTAAACCGGAATCATCGATGGTGGCGAATCGGGTAAAAACTCCATCCAGACCTAAGAGCGAACCGTATCCGCCGAGGAAGATAATCAGCAAGACTGTCAGTGCCAGCTTTATCCGGCGGGAACACGGCATAAAAAAATTAAGAAAAACAATCAGCAGCAACATCGCCAGTATTCCGCCCCGGGAAAATGAAAAGACTACCGCGAGAATCATTACCCCGGCAGCGAAAAAGAAAACCGGGACATGTATATTCAGTAGAGATACAGACTGAAAAAAGTGCCACAATCTTCTTTTTGCGGGTCTTACTTTTGCTGTATCCTTTACAGATTCAAGAAAAATAATCCCTCCGGCAAGGGCCAGCGGCCAGCACATATTCAGGAGAGAAGCATATTGATTTTTATAAATAATAGTGCCATGGGCAGCACCCTTACTGGTTATGGGTAGCCATAAGATTCCTATATGTGGATTCATCACCTGGAGCAGGCCATAGACTCCCTCAAAGAGTCCGACGCAAGCAGTAATGTAGAGCAATCCCAGGACTATTTTTTTGTTTCTTCTGAGCAGAATTGTGAGAACACAATAATAAAGGAGCAGAGAAAAAACAAAAATTGCACTCTGCATCCCTACAATCCCATTATCACTTAGGGAAGCGGTGGTCAGTCTTGTCTGAGCCAAGGTGTTGACCATGTTGATTCTGGCAGCCCTGGCTGGAGAGAGAAGCTCAACGACAGATAAGGGCAGGGGGAGTGACTGCAGGGCTATATAGCCGATAAGAATAATCGGGACTGTCAACCAGAACCAGGAGCGATCCTGCCACGCCAATTCCGGCAGAGCATAAAGCAACCAGCCGCCAAGCCCAACCAGGATAAGGAGGGTATAGACACCTTGGACAATGGGATGAACCGCGCCAAAAATTAAAGGAAGAGTTGTCAGGAGGAAAAAAACCAGTGCTTGTGCTAATTTTTCAGGTTGCGGCAGCCTATCCACAAACTGAAGAGATATTGCCTTTACCATTATTTCTTTGGGTTCGTAAAGCTGACACCTGTCCCCAGAAATCCAAGTGTGAAGCCAGAACCAGAGAAAAGAGTGCCACTCGCACTGGACTCTGCGAAGATGATATCCTGATCCTTGATCAAAAGGGTATCACCAACCCCGCCCTGAAGGTCATTAAAGCTCAAACTCAACACTTGCCTTTCCTTGCCATTTTCAATACGACGGATGAGTTTGATTTTGTCACTGTCAGCGTACCCTGCCAGGCCACCGGCAAGGGTGATGACTTCCGTAATGGTCATACCGTTTCTCAGAGGATATGTTCCCGGCTTACGGACCGCGCCATCAACAAAACATTGGCCTGTCTCGGGAATGAAAATGACATCACCACCCATGACCACTATGTTCTGTGCCATATTTCCCTTTCTGACAAGTTCATCCAGGTCTATGAAGTAATTTACATTTTTTTTGGATTTTTCATCAACGCGGGTAATATATGCTGCCGATCCTGCTTTTTCTGACAAACCTTCGGCAATGGCAATCACATCAAGGAGTTTTCTTTTAGAGACGTAATCGTATGTCCCTGGCTTTTTAAAAGAACCAACCAAGGTTATCTGTTTACTGACATGCTCTTTAATATAAATAGAGACATGAGGATCCTGAAGATATTTAACCTTAAGGTCTGTTTCGATTTTTGTTTCTGCCTCTGCTGCAGTGAGATTGCGAACATCAACATTACCAAGGAGTGGCAAACTTATAATCCCTCTCGACGATACACGAACCTCAGCATTTAATGCTTCAGTTTCAAACACCGTAACCTTAAGAAGATCTCCGGGGCCTAAAAGATAATCCCCGATATCAGCTGATGCCAAAATCGCAGCTGAAGGCTTCTGCGCATTGTCGTCTGTCGTGGCTTTGTCTTTTTCTATTTTTTGACTGACGTCCTGGAACTTTTTGAGATCCGTATTGGCTTCAAATTGTTCCGTAGCGCATCCAGACAGAAAGATAGATATAAAAAGAATTAAGAGATATCGAACCATTCCAGTAGATGACATTGGCATTCCAGTAAAACGACTTAAGAGTTTAAATTATAGAACTACTTTTT
>JANMTN010000040.1:0-3928 GCA_031390685.1 Desulfobulbaceae bacterium | reverse complement strand
CAGTTGTTTTTCATGCGGGGCATGCAGCGGCATATGTCCAGTCAGTCAGGCCATTCCTGAATTTGACCCGCGGAAGATTATTCACATGATCCGGATGGGCATGAAGGATCGTTTGCTGGGCTCCGATTTCCTCTGGTACTGTTCGTCGTGCAAGTCCTGTATCTTTGTCTGTCCGCAGGATGTGCGTTTTGCGGAGATCATGGGCGCCCTGGCCAAGCTGGCCCTACAGGAAGGCTATGTGAGCGAGCAGGACCTGATTGACAAGGGCAAAGCCGCCCAGGTGGAACGTGACCTCTGCGTCGCCTGTCTCACCTGTGTCCGCATCTGCCCCTGGTCTATTCCCAGGATTGACACCCAGGGGGTGGCTGTCATTGATGTTGAGACATGCAGGGCCTGCGGGATCTGCGTTGAGGAGTGTCCAGCCCGGGCAATCACACTGAATGAATCTGAGGATGCGCGCTTGATTGCGGCCTGTGGAGTTTAATCAGACAGCACAGATCGCACACATATGTCGTTGAAGAAGACGAGGATTATAAAATGAGTTTCGAACCAAAGATCACCCTGTTCAGTTGTCACTACACGTCACAACAGAGTTGTGCTGACAAGGGAAAAGAGTTACAGCAGCTTGGCTTCCCCGCAACCATAAATCTGGTCAGGGTTCCCTGTACCGGAAAAGTGCAGGTGACAACCTTGTTGCAAGCCTTTGAAGACGGGGCCGATGGCGTCTATGTGGTTGGTTGTCCGGTGGATGGCTGTCACAATATCAAGGGAAGTGTCAGGGCGGCCAAAAGGGTGGCGGCAGTGAAAAAGGCCCTGGAAGAGCTCGACGTTGAGAGTGGAAGGATTGAGATGTTCCAGCTTCCCCGCGGGCTGCACCCGGAATTTGTGGCCGCCGGAGTGGCAATGGATAAAAAGATCCGCGCCCTCGGCCCAAGTCCTTTTCAAAGTTGAAATCAGGGAGAATAGAGGATGATTGTCGCAGAACGAAAGCCAATGGCTGAAATTATAGAAATGGTAAAAGATTGCTCCCGGGTTCTGATTCTGGCCTGTCGCGGTTGCGTGACCGTCTGTTCAGCCGGTGGTGAGCGCGAGGCGGCGGCCCTGGCCGCCCTGATCCGTCTGGGTATGAAAAAACAGGGAAAAACCATCCAGGTCATTGAAGGCAGCCTGGTCAGGCAGTGCGATAAGGAATATATCGACGCCATTGACGCCTGGAATGGTCAGTACGATGCCATTGTCTCCACGGCCTGTGGAGTCGGCGTCAACTTCATCGCCAATCTGCGCAAGGAGACCATGGTCTATCCCGCGCTGAACACCTCCTTCTTTGGCGGATCGGCCGAACAGGGAGTCTGGACGGAACAGTGCGCCGGTTGCGGCGACTGCGTCCTCCATCTCACCGGCGGGCTCTGTCCGGTCGCCCGTTGCGCCAAGAGCCTGATGAACGGTCCCTGCGGCGGATCGGTGGGTGGCCGATGCGAAATCAACAAGGATACCGAATGTATCTGGCAGTCCATCCATGACCGCTTGGGTAGTTTTGGCCGTCAGTCGCAAATGGAGACGATTGCCCCTATCCGTGACTGGTCAACGTCAGGTCATGGCGGCCCCCGTAAGACCGTACGTCCTGATCTGACAATTTTATAACAGGTTAAAAGCACGAGACCGATTCTCAGCAGACTCTAAAATACAGCCTTTCCAGTGCTCCGGCAGAGACCTCCCTGAGCGGCTTGCCTACATGCAGGGGCAACGATTTTTTGTTGAACGCTCCTTTCAGGATGCCAAGGAGGACGGACGGCATGTGACAAAGTAGAATTAATTGCTTATTGATATCTGATTTAATAAAACTTCTTTTGTCTCAATTATCAAATCGGCTCTGAGTTACCACAAATCAACCAAGCAAGCTGAAACGCTTCCAGAAATCAGGGAAAGATTTGGCGACACACCCCTCATCCTGAATCTGCACTCCGGCCACCTTCAGACCCGCCACCGCAAAACTCATGGCCATCCGATGATCCTTGTAGGTATCAATGACCGCGCCATGCAGGTTCACCCCGCCATCACCATGAATAATCATGCTGTCTTGCTGCTCTTCTACGTGGGCCCCCATTTTGGTCAGCTCCATGACCACCGCACTCAACCGATCGCACTCCTTGATCCGGAGGTGGGCAATATTTTTGATAACCGTCTTGCCATGGGCAAAGGCAGCCACCACCGCCAAGGTGGGAACCACATCCGGCATATCTCCCATGTCAACAGTGATCCCCTCCAGATGCTCCCGGCCCTGAACCATGATCCCGCCACCTTCCCTGCTGATCTCACAACCCATGCGGGCCAGCAGCGGCACCAGCCCGGCATCCCCCTGCAGAGAGGGAACCGGCACATTGCTCACCGTCACCCGCCCGGCAGTAATAGCGGCCGCGGCCCAAAAATAAGAGGCATTGGAGGCATCGCCTTCAATCTCATAGTCCATGGCCCGGTAGCAGCCCTGGGGAATCACGAACCGGGTCAGGTCGTGATTGCAATCAACCTCAATGCCAAAATCGGCCATCACGGAAAGGGTCATGGCCACATAGGGTTTTGACAGGACCTCACCCTTGACCCGGAGGATTGCCGGATGCGCCGCATAGGGCGCGACCAGCAGGAGGGAGGAAAGATACTGACTGCTCTTGCCTTCCGGCAGGACCGTCTCTCCGCCTTGCAGGCCATGGCTGTTTATCCGCAAGGGCGGACACCCTGTGCCCGCAACCGAACTGATATCGACTCCCCAACCCCTGAGCGCCTCCATCAGCGGGCCGATAGGACGCTCACGCATCCGCTCTTCACCATCAATGGTAAAGAGGCCATGACCCAAGGCCGCAACCGAGGTCAGAAACCGGGTGGCGGTGCCGTTATTGCCCAGATAAATCACATCGTTCGGGCTGGTAATCCGGCCGCCATTGCCTTCCACCTGCCATGAATCTTTTTCTTTATGAACAGTAATCCCCATCTGCCCCAGGGCCTTTGAGGTATAATCGGTGTCTTCACTGGTCAACGGGCCGAGCAGTCGGCTGCGGCCATCAGCCAGGGCTGCGGCAATGAGCGCCCTCTGGGTCAGGCTCTTGGAACCGGGCACCGCAATGGTGGCATCAACGCTTGTAACGGGGGATATCTCTTTCATCTTTTATCGTTTACCTTTCTACTTTTAAATCACTTTTAACTTTCAATTTTATTCCCAGTCGCCTGATACAATTTCTGACGCATCAGCTCTACCGGGGCAGGCTTGCCGGTCCAGAGCTCAAACTGCGCCACCCCCTGATAGAGCAGCATCTCCAAGCCATTAATCACCTGGCAGCCGGCAGCATTCGCCTCCATGAGCAGCCTGGTTGCAAGCGGGGCATAGACGATGTCCATCACCACCTGAAAACGGGAAAGGATGGTTGCGGGAACAGGGCTGACATCGCTCTCCGGCTGCATCCCCACTGAGGTGGCATTGATCAGGACATCTCCATGCAGGGTGCCGGCATCAGCCAAGGAGCACCAGAGACAGCCCAGATCCGCGGCCAAGGCCCGGCCGCGTGATTCGGTCCGGCTGCAAAGCACAACCTGCGCCCCCTGCTGGAGCAGACCAAAGCCAATGGCCCGGGCCGAGCCACCGGCGCCAAGGAGGACAACCTTCGCCCCTCGCAACTGCACCTTCTCGGACAGGGCACTACACGCGCCCAGCCAATCGGTATTGCTGCCAAAAAGATGCTTTTTGCCGCCGACATCCTTGATCTCGACGGTATTCACCGCCCCGATCTGCCGGGCCACATCCTCAATTACATCAAGCAGAGGGATGACCGCCTCCTTGTACGGGATGGTCACACTCACCCCCTTTACTCCCAGCGCCTTTAAGCCCTGCATTCCTGCTTCCAGATCCAAAACCGGAAACGGCAGATAAACACTGTTTTCC
>JANMTN010000036.1:0-14339 GCA_031390685.1 Desulfobulbaceae bacterium | reverse complement strand
GAATATTGCGGTATCCTGACACCGGTATCCTGACACAATTGATTGGTCAGAATACTGTAGTCTATCATTCCCGCACGGATAATCAAGTATGATGTCCCGTCTTTGCTTTCCTTCTTCCTATTCACTATTCAGCGCTTCCCGCACCTTGATGGCCAGGTCATTCGTTGAAAAAGGCTTCTGGAGGAAGTGCGCCCTTTCGTCCAATATGCCATGGTGGGCGATGATGTCGGCCGTATATCCCGACATGAACAGGCTTTTGAGGTGCGGATCAAGGGACAGCAGCTTTTCGGCCAGGTCCCGGCCGTTTATCTCGGGCATGACCACGTCGGTCATGAGCAGACGGATCTCCCCGGTGTGCTCCCGGGCCAGGCGAATGGCCTCGGCCGGGGTGCTTGCCGCCAGTACGGTGTAGCCTAGCCCTGCAAGCATTATCCTGGTCATGTGCAGGATGGCCGGCTCGTCCTCCACCAGCAGGATGGTTTCCTCGCCGCCCATGACCGGTTCCGCCACGCCTTCTGTCCGCGCATGTTTGGCTTGCCCTGTATACCGGGGTAGATAGATCGTGAACGTCGTTCCCTGTCCCGGCTCACTGTAGGCGTTGATGAAGCCATTGTTCTGTTTGACAGCGCCGTACACCGTGGCCAGGCCAAGGCCGGTTCCTGCGCCGACATCTTTGGTTGTAAAGAACGGTTCGAAGATCTGGGCCAGTGCTGCCTTATCCATGCCGCAGCCGCTGTCGCTCACGGTGAGCATCACATACTCTCCGGGTACACAACCTGGTTGGAAGGCGCAGTAGGCATCGTCAAGGATACGGTTTTCTGTCTCGATGGTGAGCTTGCCAACACCGGCAATGGCATCCCGGGCGTTGATGCACAGATTGGCGAGGATCTGGTCGATCTGGGAGGGGTCCACCTTGATCAACCACAGATTCGCTCCCGGCTGCCAGTTTAGAAGGATGTTCTCACCGATGAGCCGGCGAAGCATATTGAGCATCCCTGCCAGAATCTCATTCAGATATAGGACCTTGGGCGCGATCGTCTGCTTGCGGGCAAAGGTCAGCAGTTGGCGGGTAAGGTCGGCAGAGCGCTGGGCCGCCTTGTGGATTTCGGCAAGCGAGTCATGGAGTGGCTGGTCTGGGTCCACCTGGCTCATGGCCATTTCGGCGTGGCCGATGATCACGCCCAGCATGTTATTGAAGTCGTGCGCCACACCACCCGCCAGGCGCCCCACCGACTCCATCTTCTGGGCCTGATGCAGCTGTCTTTGCAGGGTTGTCTTCTCTTCCATTTCTTTACGGGAGGCATTGAGATCATGGAGGGTCATGAAAATGCTTGTGGGGCGCTCTTCCTGGTCGCGGACTATTTTCACGGTAATTTCGAGCGGCCGGTCAACAGGATTGGCAGGATGTTCCGCCTCCATGACAATTTGCAGGTCACGTTTTTCTTCCTGCGCACAGCATACGGAGCAGGGGACTGCCTCTCCCTGGGGATGGACGACCTCAACAATATGCCGGCCGATGGCGGTTTCCGGGGTGGTGCCGGTGGCCAGATAAAAGGCCTTGTTTGCGCGGACGATATGGCGCTTGAGGTTCAATAGATAGATGACATCATCGGAGGCATCCATGGCGGCAGACCACTCCCTGGCCGCCTGTTCCAGGGCCTGCTCCCCCTGTTTGCGCTCGGTGATATCCTCAAAAATCCCAAGGACACCATAGACCTTTCCCTCTCCGTCCCGCAGCGGCACCTTGGTGGTGTCGATCCAGATCCTGCTTCCATCCGCCTTCTGCAGCGGTTCAATGATATGCCTTTTTATCTGTTTGCCATCGATCACCTCCCGGTCATCGGTCCGATAGGCCTCGGCCTCATCCTTTGGCCAGGGCAGGTCGAAATCGGTGCGGCCCTTGATCTGCCCGGGATCATCCAGACCGACAGCGTGAGCGAAAATCCGGTTGCAGCCCAGGTAAGAGAGGGCGCTATCCTTCCAGAAGAGGGCCTGGGGGATGGTGTCCAGGATCTGCTGGAGCATGGCGCGGTTTTCTTGCAACGCCTCCTTGGCGTGCTTGCGATCGACAAGCTTCCACACCGCGTCCATCAGCAGGGTAAGCCGGATGATATCCCCCTGGTTGTAGTCCTCCTCCTTGTTGGCCACGGCCACCACGGCCACGATTCGCTTCTCCTGGAAAACCGGAATGGTCAGGTAGTTGTGAAGGGCGGCATGCCCCTGGGGACATCCTTTTTTCAAGGGAGTTTCGGCCTGGAAGTTATTGACAAGGATTGGTTTCCGTTGCCGCACCGCTTCTTCCCACCACAGGCCGGTTTTGTCGAGCTGAAGGCAGGTTGGCGGCCCGACAATGGCACACTCCTGCATCGCTTCCCTGGACCAGCTGTTAAGGGTAAACTCTTGCTTTTCCTCATCGTAGTAAGAGATATAGCCGAACCTGCTGTCAGTGAGGTTGATTGCCTGTTTCAGGGTATAATCCAGCAGCTCCTGTTGATTTGCGGCCTGGAACTGGAAGATGTTGGCGAGGCTTTCCAGGCGCAGCTGGTTGAGAAGGATGAGATTTTCGTTGGCAACGATCGCATCAAGCATCTTGTTGAATTCCTCCCCGAGGAGTGCGACTTCGTCCTGACGGGAAATTTCCATCCGGAGATCCCGGCGGCCGTCCCTGACCTGCTTGGCAACAATGAGCAATCTGTTGAGATCCGAGGTCAAACGGTTGCCGAGGAGTATGGCAAAAAGCGATCCCGCAACAATGGCCATCAGGGTGTAGAGGATGCCGTTACGGGAAATGATCACCAGATTATCCGCTATCTTCTCCCGGCCTTGGGCTATTCGTGCCCAGCCGGTAATGTTTCCGTTGTTGGTCAGGATGGGGGCGGCAACGTCGAGGATATTCTGATCGGCATGGACAATCTGAATTTTCGGCTTGGCGCTGAGGAGGGCGCGGCTTTTCTCGTCGGCGAGGTGCTGGCCGAGGCGGGATTTATCGGTGTGGGCCAGCACCTGGCCGTCTGTGTCAATGATCATGGCGTAGCGCAGGCCGGGATACCTGCCGATGGCAAGAACATTCTCCTCCAGCCCCACCACATCATTGGCCAGAACCCAGGAACTGCTGTTGATGGCCAGGGTCTCGGCCAGGCCTGTGGTCTGTTCCAGACTTTGCTGTCCCAGAAAATCCCGTTGCCGCTCTACCAGATCAAAGACAAAGAAGCTCATCAGCAGCAGATGAACAAGGGCCACCCCGCAGATCAGCTGGTTTCGTATCTTCGAGGGCCAGAGCCCGCTTATAATCTTGCGCAGTGATGCCATTCTGTTACTCATGTCAGTGGACAGCATCGGAATACTTTTTCATAAAGTCACGAACCGGTTGATAAGTGGCATCTGTCGCTCTCTCGAAACGCGCCAGGGGGAGGGCGGCCAGAAGCTGACGTCCTTCCTCATGAGTGGGCAAGGACAGGAGAAGTGATTGCACCTTGTCCACTATCTCCGGCGGGACATCATCCCGGGCCACCAGGCCATTGTTGAGCAAGGATGGAGTCTCCCATTTCACCTCAAGCTCGGCGGCGATCTGGGGATTGCGTTCCACAAAGGCCTGCCAGGCAGGCAGCCAGGTACCGCCGGCAGCACTCTTCCCCAGATAGACATTCATGATGGATGATTCCAGGGAGCCGGAGAAGAGGCGTTTGATATCCTGGTTCGCATCGAGACCGTGAGTGTGGATGTAGTAGAGGGGCATCATGGTGGCAGCCAGGGCGGTGGGGGCGGGGAAGCTGACGATTTTGTCCTTCAGGTCGGCAACCCTGTTAATACCGCTGTCCTTTCTGACGATGATGAGGCCGCGGAACTTGTCATCTTCGCCCATCTTGGCAAAGACGTGGTAACCGTGCTGCAGAGAGTTGATGGTCTGGTAAGGATTGGGCAGGGTGAAGGCGAAGTGACGGCTGGCCAGTTTTTTCTCAAACTCCTCATAAGAACGCGAGGCCTCCAGGGTGATGGTGATGTCAGGAAGGTGCCGGTCCAGATACTCGACCAGAGGGCCAAAGGTCTCATAAAGACGCTGGGGGTTGTAGTACGGAAGAATCCCGAAGATCAGGACTTGTTTGCCGGCCGGCATACTTGCATAAACCGGGGTGTAGTTCTCTTTCTTCTGGGAGTCACAGGCGAGCAGGAAAAACGGCAGCAAAAAAACGGCAAGCCAGATGGTCAGGGAATACAGGCTTGCCCTGAGGAATGCGGTGGATTTTCCTGGATGCCCATCTTTCATGCAGTTCTCCCTGGTGACACTGTGACAAAGTAATACCGCCGTATTCTTCATCTTATCATATGCATGGCATATTGAAAATTGGCAAATTATATTTACATTTTCGCTTCCTAAGCGCCCAATTGACAATAGCCCGATCTCACGCTCCTGTCAAATTATAGCAACTGTCCGATTAGATTTCTCCTTCCTCAACTATTGGCGGGAGGTCGCACTATTTCTGGTAAAGGAAAAAAATTTTCCCTCTGTTGCATCATAACCTTGCTTCATGTATCCTTGTTTATAATGGGCTTGCAAGAATTCCCCATCGTCTTCATATGGGGCTAACTCACACATCTATTTAAATTCTATGAACCTGCGCCCGCTTTCCCTTGATGACAGGCTGTCCGTTACGGAATATCTCAGGCGCTTCCCCCCTGAGATCTCGGAGCTGACCTTTACCAATCTCTATGCCTGGCGGCAGACTCGGCCTATCTGGATAGACACGTTCAAAAAATCACTTATTTTTTTTGCCGAGACCAAAATGGGCATGGTTATCCTGGGAAATCCAGTCGGTCCGGTATCCCTGCCCGATGTTTTCAGAGAATATGGCGGCCGGATAACGGGAGCGGATCGTTTTCCGAAGGAAAAACTCACGGATCTCGCCCTGCTGCCCGGCGTCATGATTATCGAGGATAGGGACAATGCCGATTATGTTTACCGGAGAGAAGGTCTTGCCACGCTTGCCGGCAGGAATTTCACCAGGAAACGGAACCACATCAACCAGTGTCTGGCGGCGTATAACTGCCAGTACGAGATCATCACTGCGGAAATCATTCCCGAATGTCTGGCTATGCAGGACCGCTGGTGCACCGCCAGGGACTGCAGCAACGAACCAGGATTGTGCGGAGAATACCGGGCAATAGAAGAAACCCTGCAGCACTACACGGAATTTGGCCTGACCGGCTGCGCCATCCGCATTGAGGGGACCATCGAGGCCT
This sequence comes from Desulfobulbaceae bacterium, assembly GCA_031390685.1. Classification (GTDB taxonomy): domain Bacteria; phylum Desulfobacterota; class Desulfobulbia; order Desulfobulbales; family Desulfocapsaceae; genus UBA2270. The sequence continues at coordinate 9,101 of JANMTN010000036.1, read as the reverse complement.
TTACCATCGGCGAGGCGCTCAGTCCCTCAACCGCGGTCTGCCATTTTGAAAAGGCCATGCCCCAGTTTAAAGGTTTGGGCCAGCTGATTAACCAGTGGTTTACCAGAGATAACCTCGCCGGTTTTACCTATGTCAACCGGGAACAGGACCTGGGAATTCCCGGCCTGCGCCGGGCAAAAGAAACGTACTTCCCGGATCATCTGGTTGAAAAGGTGCGGATTGTCCTGCCTGGTGCGAGCATGGAAAGCCAAATGAGCAACAGATCTGCGGTTGAAGATATAAACCGTTCAAAGCAGTTTAAAGATTAACTGCCACCATTGCAGTGGCCAGATAAGCAGTGGTCGGATAAGTCCTTAAAACAACTTCCCCTCCCGGCTATGGGAGACGATAAGCTGGCGGAACATCTCGACAATGCCGCGGGCAAGCAGGGTGATGGAGTGGGCGTTGATATTCTGTCCGGCGGATCGGTCCAGGAGGATGTTCAGTTCCGAGGGGAAGCCCTCATCCGGCTGCCAGTAATTGATCAGAAACGGCACCTTGGGCAGGGGCATGACAACCAGGGAATGATCGGCGCCGCCAGTTGCAGTCACCGGTTGCGCCCCGAAAAGAAAGAACATTTCAAAGACCAGCTCCCTGTGGGCGTCTGCCAGTTGCCGCAGCGCTTCTTCGCAGCGATGGGAGAAATACTGGCTCCATTCGGCAGCACCCGGCAGCTCCCCAAAGGAAACCCAATCGTTATGAGGCTCTACGCCTTGGCATTCTATAATATAATGCAGGAGGGGAACATAGAGCCAGTGATTGACATGGCAGGTCGAGGTCATCTCTCCTGCCTGGTCAATAAAAAAATCTTTGCCCAGGCAGGAGATCGCCAGCTTACCCTGGGCAAGCGTTGCCCCAATCCGTGGGGCAACGCTTGTAAAATCAAGACATTGCACCTTTTGTTGCAGCTGGCTGATCACTTCTCTGTGCTCATCATCCATGGATCGTCGCCGGATAATCCTGGGGCTTAACTGCTCAATGATGATCTTGTCCAGATAGGGGCAGCCGCTTAACATCTTCAGACCTTGCAGCACTGAGGCGGCAAAGGCCATACAGGAAGGGACGCCACAGTGGCCGCAGTTTGTCTGAGGCAGGACCTTGTATATTTCCAGGGGATTTTTTATCTCAGTCATGATTGGTTCGTTCCCACAGATTGGCGGCAATGGAGGGAGAACTCGGCAATGGTGCGCAGGATGCGTTCTGAATCCTCGCGCCGCAGTTTAAAAAATAGCCATTACTTCAGTTTCAGACCCCGGCGAACAGTTCCATTTCTTCCAGATAGGCAAAGGCCTGCCACAAATCCTCAGGGCTGTGGGGTTCCAGGGTAATGAGGGGGTGGAGATTATGGTGACGCAGAAACTGAAAAAGACCGGGAAAATCAAAATTACCCCGTCCCGGCGCCAGATGCTCGTCCTGCTCGCCATGATTGTCGTGCAGATGTAATTGGCCCAGCCAGGGTGACAGCGTCGGCAGCCAATCCTGCCAGGGAGAATGGGCGAAACTTAATAAATGGCCCACATCGAGACAGAAACCGGCGTAGGGGGAATTGAGCTGGCTCAGGATGTTCTGATGAGTGGAAGCGGACCTCTCATAGGTGTTTTCCAGCATAATCGGCACCTTCAGGCTGGCGGCCGTTGGCAGAAATTGCCGCCAGGTGGCGAGGGCTGCGGCTGTCCACTCCCCCAGTTTGTAGCCCTGCTTGTTCTCCTCAAACTGAAGGTGGCAGACGATGGAGCGCGGCCTGAAGACTGCGAGCAGATCAAAGGCGCGCCGCAACTTATCGCGACTGGCGGCCAGGATATAGGGGTCAAGAGCGCCTGGCGCCAGGTCAAAAAAAGGGGCGTGCAGGGTGCAGGCCAGCTTATGGCTGTGGAGGATGGCGGCAACACGCTGAAATTCCGCCGGGTCTTCATCGTAAAGGCAGGTACCTTCCAGGCCGATTTCCGGCTGAATCCCGTGTTCAAGAAAGAAATCCAGGGTGTCTGTCTTCAGTGTCTGCCAGGGGGCGTTGACAAAGCATCTTTGGGAAATTTTTTTGGAGATGTTCATGGCATTTTTCTTCTCTATTCGCTCTTTCCAGACCTGATCGCTTCCGCAATCTCCCGGCTGATCTTGGTCAGACCCTGGCTTAAAGCAGTAGCCAAGGCCTCATAGCTGTCATCGGTGAGGGGGGTATGGATAAGGGAGGATTGCGTTTTAAGAATTGATTTATCCTTCAGGTCAAAAAGGGTCCAGCGGGCCTCAATAATGGCGGTCTTGTCCTCTGTTCCTTCAAACCGGAGGATATTGAGAGCGATTCTTCTTCCTTGAGTAAAAACGGTTGTGCCGGGATAGGCAAAGACCGGAGAGGGTTGGAGCAGAGCATCCATTTCCGCCACCAGTTTATCGCTTATCATCTCCGCCAGGTTGCCGGCCCATTGATGGCCGGCAATAGAATCGATCTGAGTGGTGCTATGACGCCTGACCATCCGCGGTTGGTCAAGATAACTGGCCAGTTTTACCGGACCTATGAGAATGGTCGTCGACGCAGCCTTCTGGGGTAAAACTTGCAAGGGAGGCTCTGTGGTCAGAGTATATTGTTGCACCGGATTTGCTTGAAAACAGCCGGCAAGGGCGCAGAGGAGGCCAGAGGCCAGGATAATGGACAAAAAGGCAGTTGTTTTTGTGTTCATTTAGCAGGTTCTCCCTGTTGTTCTGTTCCAAAGATGAGCCTTTGCGGGTTGCGGTCAAGAGATTCAGTAAAGGCGCGCATCGATTTTGCCGCCTTGCCCAGTTCACTGATACTCTCGGTGAGTTGATAATAAAGCGGGGAGTCGGTTGCCGTGGTTTGTTTCAGGTCAACCATAAGCAACTCAGTGGTCCGCATGGCCACGCCCATATCGCGCGCGGTGGCATTCATTGTCACGAAAAAAGGTTCAATCTGACCGTCGATATGACCAATCATCTGATTGGTACTGGCGGAAAGTTGAGAAACCTTATCCAGGTTTGTGTCAAGTTTGTTCATCAGCGGTAACAGATTTTCGTCAAATGTGGACAGGATCGAATGGAAACGGTCCAGACTGGCAAAAAAAACAGCAAGATTTTTCTTGGAGGTCTCGGAATTCAAGGCCAGCTCCAGGCTGGTGCTCATCTTTTCCAGGGCGGCCATGGTGTTTGAAAATTTGACAGCAAGTTCCTGGAAATCAAGGGATTGCATGGCCTGGGTCATCTCTTGCATCTTTGAAGGGACCGCCGGGATTTCCAGATATTTTCCTTTTTTATCATGGTAGATCGCCTCGGTGTTCTCGTGGATGGCCAGATCAATATAAAGCTTGCCGGTAAGCAGGCTTTGTGTCTTCAGGGTGGCCCTCAGACCCCGGTCAAACATAATTTTTAAAAAGGAGTTGATGTCGTGGGTTTGCTCTTTGTTATTTTTCCCTTCAACCTTGATAACCTTGTCGGGGATAAGGCTGATCAGCACCGGTACCATAATCTGGTAAGTGGTAGTATCAACGTCTATCTGGATCTCTTTTATCTCACCAATGGTGATCCCCCGATAGGCAACAGGGGCGCCGACATTCAGGCCCTGCAAAGATCCTTCAAAGTAGACGATGGCGGTATCCTTGTTGCTGAACAGATGACCTCCACCAAAGACAACGATTCCGGTCACCAGGAGCGCAAAGGACAGGACGACAAAGGCGCCGATACGGGTGGAATTTGCTTTTTTACTCATGAAATGGGTGTATCCTTATCGTATTCTTTTCAAGGAGAATGGGGCTGAGATCAGCCCCCTATACACTGCCGCCTCGGGTCAGGAATTGTTTGACTTTTTGATTCGTTGTCGATGCAAGCAGGGTTTTCGGAGGCCCCTGGGCAATCATTGTGTGTGAATCAGCGTCAAGAAAGATCGAATCGCTGCCAATGGCAAAGATTGAGGCCAGTTCGTGGGTGACAAGAACAACAGTGGCCCCCAGACTATCGCGTAGTTCAAGGATCAGATCATCGAGTAGCTTGGCGTTGATGGGGTCGAGACCGGCTGAAGGTTCATCAAGAAAAAGGATTTCCGGGTCGAGTGCGATGGCCCTTGCCAGTCCCGCCCGTTTTTTCATGCCGCCGCTGATCTCTGAAGGGTAGAAGTCATCAAATCCGGCAAGGCCGACCAGGCGCAGTTTCAGTGAGACAAGATCGGCAATCTCATCCTGGGCCAGGGTCGTATGCTGGCGCAAGGGGAGGGCGACATTCTCGGCCAGGGTCATTGAACTGAGCAGGGCGCTGCTCTGATAGAGGATGCCGCATCGGCGCATGATCTGACTGCGTTGCTGTTCGGATTCAGCCCAGAAATTAGTGTCCCGAAAATGGATTGTCCCTGCTGCCGGTTCTTTCAGGCCGATCATATGCCTGAGCAAGGTGGACTTGCCACACCCTGAATCGCCCATGATCACAAAGATATCCCCTTTTCGGATGGTGAAATTCAGATCCCGCTGGAGGACAAATGAATCGTAGGCCATGGTCAGGTTCGTGACAGTTATCAGCGTTTGTGGCTGCATGTTTTAAGCCGTTAAATGCCAAGGATATTAAAGATAACCGTCATAATCGCATCGGAGACCACAATCAAGACAATGGCAGTGACCACCGCTGACGTGGCCGCTGTCCCCACGGCCGAGGCGCTGCGTCCGCACTGCATCCCTCTGAGACATCCAGAAAAGGCCACCAGATAGCCAAAAATAATTGCCTTGAACAGGCCGACACCAAAATGTCTGAGAGTAACAGAACTGATGGTCTGATTATAGTATTCAGCCATACTGATATCAAGGGTGAGCCAGGCAATCAGAAAACCGCCGCCGATGCCAAGCAGATCAGCCCAGAGGGCAAGCAAGGGCATCATGAGCAGCAGGGCTGACAGACGGGGCAGGACCAGAAAATCTGTCGGGTCAATCCCCATGGTCTGGAGAGCATCAATCTCTTCATTGACTTGCATGGTGCCAAGCTGGGCGGCAAAAGCAGCGCCGGTTCTGCCAGCCATAATAATGGCGGCCATCATCGCCCCCATTTCCCTGGTCATGCCAAGACCAACCAGATTGGCGATATAAATCTCGGCCCCGAACAACTGTAACTGCACCGCCCCCACAAAGGCCAGGATAACGCCAACCAGTACCGCAATAAGCGAAACGATGGGCAGTGCCGCCGGACCACATTCCTCAAGGAAACAAAAAAAATCTGATCTGAGAAACTGGGCCTTCCCGGAAAAGAGACGGAGATAACTGAGGGTGATTGCGCCGGTAAAGGCGAGGATCTCATTGCTGTCCTCGATCAGACGGGAAGTTTTGCTGCCGACAGTCTCAAGAAAGGAATGACTGCCGTCCTCTGGTTTGAAAGGGGCCTTCCCCGGAGATGCAGAGGCCAGGAGCAGGAGGCGTTGCACGCCGGATGGCAGACCATCTGCCACAAAAAGGGCAGAGTTCAGGGTGGCATATTTCTTTATATCGTTCAAGATAATCAGGAAACGACTGTCCCAGTCCTGCAGTTCTTCGGTGTTAAAACAGAGAGAGTCGATCGAATTAGGCAAAAGCGTCTTGATTTCAGCAAAAGTTGGAAATGTGCTGTCGATTGTCCATGGTCCCTTAAAATGCAGGCAAAGGCCAGATCCTTTATTTTCTGCCTCGACAGTGCCTTTTGTTTCCATATATTGGGATCTATTTTGTGATTGTACTGATTGTATGTAAAAATGGTAGCATTTTTCCGTTCATGACAAAAAACATCGATTATACTATAAATGGTTATCGGGAAAGTGCCCGTTCTTTTTAGAAGCCGTTACGAAATAACCATTTCTTTCTAATCATTTCGTTACGGCTTCTTATGCCGGTTTCGATATTCTAATGTTACGTTTATTTTTGAATTATGGCGTAGAAGCCGTTACGAAATAACCATTATCTTTTTGATTATAAACAAATAGAGGAAAAAATATTGACATTTAATGGGAAAAAGTGTCTTTTATATTGTTTCTCATAGTCATGAATGATAAGCTGTCATTCAATAATAATCGTAACAAACGAAACAATCAGTGCTATAATGGTTATTTCGTAACGGCTCCTAATATGTTCAGGTTTTTTCCAAAGAGGGAATTGATAATGTATGCAATAGTACGCACCGGTGGAAAGCAGTATCAGGTAGCTTGTGGAGACCAACTGCGAGTAGAGAAAATAAATGGGAATGTAGGCGACATCATTGAACTCAACGATGTCTTGATGGTGGTTGATGGAGAAAATGCCCAGATTGGTCGTCCGGTTCTGGAAAATGCTAAGATCGTAGCCAAAATTGCCGAGCAGGGGAAAGCAAAGAAGGTTCTCGTCTTTAAGAAAAAAAGACGTCAGGGCTACCAGGTCAGAAATGGCCACAGGCAGCTTTTTACCGCTCTGCAGATTCAGGAAATTAACGCATAATATTTGTATTGAGCGGCATTTTATATAAAAAATAAAAAGAACACGACCAGATTGAGACACAATCTGGTGAAAAGGGAGTAGGTCATGGCGCATAAAAAGGCGGGCGGCAGTTCCAGAAACGGTCGCGACAGTGCAGGACAGAGACGGGGAGTAAAAAAATTCGGTGGGCAGAATGTCATAGCCGGAAATATTCTTGTCCGTCAGGTTGGTACCAAGATTCATCCCGGCACCAATGTTGGCTGTGGTAGAGATTATACCCTGTTTGCCAAGGTGGATGGCGTCGTTACCTTTGAAGAGTTTGGTCGGAACAAAAAACGGGTCAGCGTCTATCCAGTAGCCTGAATATTGTCTCAGTTACCTTCCTGGGGTCATTGTAAAAGATATGGCTTCAGAACAGGCTTAAGCTCGACTTCAATGATCCTTATTGACAGTCGAGCTTTTTTTTTAGGTGCCGTTAAAGATTTGAGCAATGCTTTTTTACTCAATCTTTTACGGCACCTTATGCCGCTTCCAGAAAACAGCCAATCTTTTCCGGCTGTTTCCTGGAGTGGCGTCTTGCAAATATCATACAAGATGCCATAATATAGAATATATTGATGTTTATGATTATTCTTAACAGACGGTTTCATGTTGTTTTTGATGGGGATGAGATAAAAAATGGCCTTTGTGGATGAAGCAAAATTTTTCGTAAAGGCTGGTGATGGCGGCAATGGTTGTGTCAGTTTCCGTCGTGAAAAGTATGTCCCCAAGGGCGGCCCCAGTGGTGGTGACGGCGGCAAAGGGGGCAGTGTGTACATCCAGGCATCGAACAGACTGCAATCCTTGATTGATTTCCGTTATCGCTCCCATTTCAAGGCGGAGAGGGGGACCAACGGCCAGAGTAAGGATATGCATGGCCGTAACGGCAATGACTGTTACATGCAGGTCCCTGTGGGCTCGATGATCAAAGACAGTGAGACCCGAGAGGTGCTTGCCGAGTTGATGACCGATGGTGAGACCTTCCTGGCGGCCAAAGGTGGGAGCGGAGGACTTGGCAATGCCCATTTTTCAAGCGGTTCAAACCGGACACCCCGTTTTGCCACTAAAGGTAAGGTTGGTGAAGAACTCTGGCTGCGGATTGAATTGAAGCTTATTGCCGATATTGGTCTGGTGGGCCTGCCCAATGCCGGTAAATCAACCCTTCTTTCCAGGCTCTCTGCCGCCAATCCCAAGGTGGCCAGTTACCCCTTTACCACCCTGGAACCTCAGCTCGGGGTGCTCCAGTTCAGGTATGAAGAGCCATGCATTATCGCCGATATACCTGGACTCATTGAGGGCGCACATGAAGGAGCGGGCCTGGGACATACTTTCCTGCGGCATATTGAAAGAACCCGCATCCTGCTGCACGTAATTGATGTCTCTTCAGATGATGTCCAAACCGATTTTAAGGTTATCGAGAATGAACTGCGATCCTATCGGGAAGATCTCCTTGACAGAACCCAGATTCTTGTCTTGAATAAAACAGATATTGCTGATCCTGAAAAAGTGAACGATGCGGTAACCAGTTTTACCGGTATGGGTTTCCAGATAGCCCTTATTTCCGGCCTGACAGGTGCGGGAATTCAGCATCTTAAAGATCTCATTGAAGAAAAGCTGGAAGAGTTACGGAAACTTGATCGCCAGGAACAAGAAAGAATAGATCAAGAGACTGCAACACCCGGAGTAGATGGTGAATAATTTCTACAACGAGTTTTTTTCATAACATAACGGATTTATTTGGTTTTATCGGATCATGACCACTCAGATAAGCAGAGAGGATGGCCTCTATTATCGTCAGACTCTTTTTGATAAAGCCAAACGTATTGTTATCAAGGTTGGCAGCGCCGTCCTCACCACCGAGTCTGGCATCAATCAAAATGTTGTGGAAGATATTGCCCGGGAGTTGTCTTTTCTCAAGGACAGCGGACGTGAGGTTATTCTCGTTACCTCCGGGGCCGTGGCCGCCGGCAGAAAAAAAATTGTTCTCAGTGATACCCTGAAGGTCGGCCTCAAGGAAAAACAGGCCCTGGCCGCTATCGGTCAGTCCTGTCTGATGCAGACCTATGACGAGGCCTTTCAACGACACGGCAAGATCATCAGTCAGCTTCTTCTGACGCACGCCGATCTCGCCAGCCGTGATCGATATCTCAATGTCCGCAATACCATCCTCACCCTGTTTCGTTTTGGGGCCATCCCCATTATCAATGAAAATGATCCTGTTTCCGGTGAAGAGCTCCGTTTTGGGGATAATGATACCCTGGGGGCCCTGATTACCAATCTCATTGAGGCCGATATGTTTATCTGTCTCACTGATGTTGACTGTCTCTATACCGGCAACCCCCTCACTGACCCTGCGGCCCGCCCTGTTTATACCGTGGCCCGCGTTACTCCGGAAATTGAGGCCATGGCCGGCAATGTAAAGAGCACCCTTGGCACCGGCGGCATGCAATCGAAGATCCGAGCCGCCAAGATGGTGGCGGCGGGTGGAGGCAGCTCTTTTATCGGACCTGGCCGCCAGGGCGCCATCTTGCAGAAATTATTCAGCGGGGAAATGATTGGCACCTTCTTTCTCCCGGCCGAGGACAAGATCCAGCGCCGAAAACACTGGATAGCCTATGTGCTCCG
>JANMTN010000021.1:0-13311 GCA_031390685.1 Desulfobulbaceae bacterium | reverse complement strand
GGACTGAGTGCCGGAGCAAAAATGGTACTGCAGATTGGCGGCGCCTCGATGGTAGGTCTGTTTGCGTTTCTGCATCCAGGATTTGACGGGCAGTTGAGTGTGCCTTTTTTTAAAAATATTCGTCCGGATCTTGGCTGGTTCTATGTGGTCTTTGCAGTACTGGTCATTGTCGGAGCCTCCAATGCCGTGAATCTCACGGACGGTCTTGATGGCCTGGCCACTGGCCCAACGGTTATCTCCGGGTCAGTCTATCTCATCTTTTCCTATCTGGCCGGACATGCCGTTTTGGCAGATTATCTGCAGATCTCCTTTGTGCCAGGGGCCGGTGAGTTGGCGATCTTCTGCGGGGCCATGGTTGGGGCCTGTCTTGGGTTTTTGTGGTTTAATGCCTATCCGGCCCAGATTTTCATGGGTGATGTGGGTTCCCTGGCCCTGGGAGGGGCCTTGGGTTCGGTTGCCATTATTATTAAACAGGAGATCCTGCTGGCCATTGTTGGCGGAATTTTTGTCATGGAGGCGCTATCAGTTATCATGCAGGTGGGGTATTTTAAGATGACCAAAGGGAAACGGATCTTTCTTATGGCCCCTTTTCATCATCATTTTGAGAAAAAAGGCTGGCATGAATCAAAGGTAGTGGTCAGGTTCTGGATCGTGTCCATCATCCTGGGCCTTTTTGCCATTGCTACCTTGAAACTGCGCTGATGAACATGCAAGATGAAAAAATAGCCGGCACTCATGTTGCGGTAATGGGACTGGGGGTCTCCGGCCGGGCGGCGGTGCGGTATCTGGTGTCGCAGGGAGCGCGGGTGTCGGTTTCTGATGCCGGAAGCAGTCAACAGCTGTCGGTCGCAGATATGGCCTTTCTTGCCGAGCATGGGGTGGAGTACGAGTGTGGCGGTCATACCCTGACCTTTCTCAGGCAGGCGGATCAGGTACTGGTCAGTCCCGGGATCAGGCAGGACCTGGAAATCCTGGAGCAGCTTCGAGCCCTCGGGGTTCCGGTGCTGGGTGAATTGGCCATGGCGGGGCCGCTGCTGCATAAACCCGTGGTAGCGATCACCGGCACCAATGGCAAGACGACAGTGACGGCCCTGATTGGCGAGTTGCTGCAAAAGGCGGGGAAAAAGGTCTTTGTCGGTGGCAATATCGGCACGTCGCTCTTTGATTACCTGGGCAATCCTGATGATATTGAGGTGCTGGTCCTGGAGCTTTCAAGCTTTCAACTGGAGGCCGCAGGGGCCTTTAAGGCCGATGTGGCGATCCTGCTCAATATGACCCCGGATCATCTGGATCGCCACGGCAGCATGGCAGGCTATGCCGCGGCCAAGATGAAGATCTTTTCCGGGCAGGGGCCTAAGGATACTGCGATTGTGAGTGGTGATGACAAGTTTTGTCGAGAGCTATCGGCAGGACTTGATGGCGGGAAGCGGCTGCTTTTTGGTCATGACGGTGATTGTCAGGCGCAAATTGTTGGACATCGTATTCATCTGCAGTGGCAGGGAAAACAAGAGTGTTATGACCTTGCAGGATCGATGCTTGATACTGCGACCGGGGCAGTGAACAGCGCCGCGGCCATCCTTGCCGCGCGCACCCTTGGTTGCGCGCCGGGTGCGATAGCACAAGGTCTGGCGGCCTTTCAGGTGGCGGCGCATCGGATGGCCCTGGTTGGGGAAGGCGCAGGGGTCTTGTATTATGATGACTCCAAGGCCACCAATACCGGGGCCGTTCTCAGTGCCCTGGCCAATTTTCCCGGTAATGTGATCCTTATTGCCGGAGGCCGGGATAAGGGAGATGATTATACCCTGCTGCGCGAGAGTGTTGGGAAGAAGGTGCGCTGTCTGATCCTGATTGGTGAGGCCAAGGAATTGATTGCGCAGGCCATGGCCGGTGTGACCGAGATGCGGAAGGCCTGTTCAATGGAGGAGGCGGTCATACTGGCGGCATCTCTTGCCAGAGCTGGGGATACAGTGTTGCTTGCTCCGGCCTGCGCCAGTTTTGATATGTTCAAAAATTATGATCATCGCGGCCAGGTTTTTACTGATGCGGTGCGGAGGGTGATTGAGGCCGTTCCCGCCATCCCTGGCTCCTGCGGCATTAGGGCCTCCCTGCCCGTTCAGGAAGAGCTGGCCGGATGCAAGGTTGGTGGTGTCTGATGGGGAAGGGAGGGGAGGAGTCCATGCGCCTGTTGCTCACTGGCGGCGGGACCGGGGGGCACCTTTTTCCGGCCATTGCCACTGCCGAGGCCCTTTGTCGGCGTCTTCCCGGAACCAAGGTTCTTTTTGTGGGGACGCACCGGAAGATGGATACGACCAGTCTTGCGCAACATGGTTTCAGTGCCAGGGCCATTCATTGTCAGGGCTTAAAGGGAAAGGGGCTGCCGGCTTTGGTTCAGGCCCTTATCCTGCTCCCGGTTGCCTTTGTCGAGGCCCTCTGGCATATCCTCTGTTTTCGTCCTCATCTGGTGGTCGGTGTCGGTGGATATGTGACCGGGCCGGTAGTGGCTGCGGCCAGGATATTGGGGCGGCCAACGGTGATTCATGAACAGAATTCCGTGCCCGGGCTTGCCAACAGAAAGTTAGGGGGCCTGGCCACCAGGATCTGTCTTTCTCTTCCGGGCAGTGAGGTCTTTTTCCCGGCAGGAAAGACGGTACTGACCGGTAATCCTGTACGTCGCCAGATTCTGGAACTGGCTGAACAGCCATCCGGAAAAACCGGTGAAGATATAACGATTCTGATCTTGGGTGGCAGTTTGGGGGCGCACCGGGTCAATGAGCTGGTGGTGGATGCCCTGACCAGACATGGCAGGTTGTTGTCGGCAGGTATCCAGGTTATTCATCAGACCGGCGCGTCGGATGAAGGGTGGGTGAAATCAGCTTACGAACAGGCCGGAATCAAGGCGACAGTGGCCGCTTTTTTTATGGATATGGCCGAGGTGTATGCCAAGAGTGATTTGCTTCTTTCAAGAGCGGGAGCTACAACTCTTGCCGAGTTGGCAGTGCTTGGAAAACCGGCGGTATTGATTCCTTATCCCTTTGCCGCTGATGATCATCAATATAAAAATGGCCGTTATTATGCCGAAAGTGGCGGGGCCCTGGTTTTGGTGGAGCGGGAACTGACGGCCAGGAAACTGGCTGAGACCCTGGCGGAGCTTGTCGGCAATCCAGGCCGGTTACAAGAAATGGCCGAGGCCATGCGGACCAAGGGCCGTCCTGATGCCACGGAAAGGATAGTAGATGTCTGTCTGGAAGTAGCGAAATGGCAAAACTGAATCAATAATAATGTATCATGTATAAAAAAAACAAACATATCCACTTTGTCGGTATTGGCGGCATCGGCATGAGCGGAATTGCCGAACTCCTGCTGAACCTGGGATACAAGGTGTCGGGTTCTGATCTCTACACCTCGGCCATCACCGACAATCTGGCAGCCCTGGGCGGGATGATTTATAGCGGCCATCAGGGGCAGTGTGTGAACGGCGCTGATGTGGTGGTGACCTCATCGGCCATTGCCGAGACGAACCCCGAGGTGGTGGCTGCCCGTGATGCGGGCATCCCGGTGATCCAGCGGGCGGAGATGCTGGCTGAGTTGATGCGTCTGAAGAAATTCGGCATTGCCATTGCCGGCAGCCATGGCAAGACCACCACCACCTCCATGGTCAGCTGGATGATGACCATGGCCGGACTTGACCCCACCATTGTCGTTGGCGGCAAGGTGGACAGCCTGGGCGGCAATGCCAGGCTTGGGGAAGGTGAATTTCTGGTGGCTGAGGCTGATGAAAGTGATGGTTCATTCCTGAAGCTCTCGCCAGTGCTTGAGGTGGTCACCAATATTGATCTGGAGCATCTTGATTATTACCGGGATATTGAGCATATCAAGTCGGTGTTCATGGAGTTTATTGACAAGATCCCTTTTTATGGCGCCGTGATCCTCTGCCTTGATGATGCCAACATCGTTGATCTCCTGCCTGCGATCAGGAAAAGAATCATCACCTATGGACTTACCGCTCAAGCGGATGTCCATGCCGATCAGTTGGAGGCGGCAGGGGGCAGGACCCGTTTTATGGTCAGGAAAGGCGACGCGCAACTGGGCGAAATCCATCTTTCCCTGCCCGGCCGTCATAATGTCTATAACGCGCTGGCCGTGGTGTGTGTGGGGCTTGAGCTCGAGGTCCCTTTTGCGGTTATTGCCGGGGCCCTTGGCAGTTTTGGGGGAGTGCAGCGGCGTATGCAGTTGAAGGGGGAAATGCGGGAAATCACGATCATGGATGATTATGGTCATCATCCCACTGAGATCAGGGCCACCCTGGCCGCCATCAAGGAGGCCTGGCCCGATAAACGGCTCGTGGTCCTGTTTCAGCCCCATCGTTATACCCGGACGGAGGCCCTGTACAAGGAGTTTCAGACCGCGTTTCATCAGGCGGATTTTCTGGTGATGACCGATATCTATGCCGCCGGTGAAACACCGATTCCTGGCATTAGCAGTGAAAATCTGTTGATTGAGATCAAGCGGCATGGCCAGCGTCACACCCATTTTATCCCGGCAGTGGAAGGACTGGCGGAAGCGCTGTTGCCCCTGCTGGTCGACGATGATCTGGTATTGACCCTTGGCGCCGGAAATATCGTGCGGGCAGGGGAGGATCTGCTGGATCTGCTCAGGAAACAAAAGTCAGACGCCGGGCCAGGTAAGCGAGCCGAGACTCCGAGTGGCGCCCGCTCCAATGATGGATAAAGAGCGACAAACGGGTATGGATGCCGTATTGAAACAGGCCCTGGCGTCACTGGCCAGCAGCCCTGTGTATTGGGATTGCCCATTGCGTGACTATACCTCCTTTGCCATAGGTGGTCCGGCTACGGCCTTGATTGTGGTCGAGGAACTGGCGGAATTGCAGCGGCTGCTCGTATTTTTTGGTGAACACAAGATTCAATGGCGTATTATCGGCAAGGGCACCAACCTGCTGGTGAGTGATGCCGGCTTCACAGGGGTTATCCTCCTTCTTGGCAAAGGATTTGGCGTTCTCCGCCGTGTCAGCCCTGGCAACACGGCGAACAATGACGATGTTGTCATCCAGGCGGGAGCAGCCTGCAGTCTGGCCCGTCTTGTCGGCTGGTGCGTCGATCAGGGTCTTTCCGGTCTGGAGTTTGTGGCCGGAATTCCCGGGACGATTGGTGGCGCTGTCATTATGAATGCCGGGGCCTGGGGTCGTGAACTGGCGGGTGTGATTGCCTCCGTGACTGTGGTAACGTCATCGGGACAAGTTTGTACCCTGTCCCGTTCAGAGCTGAAATTTGGGTATCGGATCTGGCATGATCATGAACATGCCGCGGAGGAATGGGTGCTTATTGGGGTGGAGCTGCAAGGGGTGGTGGCGGATCAGGAGCAGATCCGCCGTCTCTGCCAGTCGTATCATCAAAAGCGCCAGATCAAGCAACCCAAGGGCATGCCCAATGCCGGATCATTTTTCAAGAATCCGCAAGGGGATGCGGCCGGGCGCCTTATCGAGGTCAGTGGTTTGAAGGGACTCAGGGTTGGGGGCGCCATGGTGTCACCTGTTCATGCCAACTTTCTGGTCAATAGTGGGGGGGCAACCGCTGCTAATGTCTTGGAGCTTATGGAAAAGGTGCGGGTAAAGGTACAGGCGGATAGCGGAATTGTCCTTGAACCGGAAGTTCATTTTCTCTGAATGGTTTGGGCGCGTGTTGAACTTTATTAAAAAGATCGGTTCTCTTTTTTCTTTGCACAAAAAGAAAAAGAGAGCTGTCCGGGCTGGTTCTGCTGCCGGGCGCGGTGAACAGCCAGTGTTTACCTCAAGGTCCGCCGCGCAGGCTCAGAAGCGTAATGGGCTGGGCAGGATACGGACCTGGTTCCAAAGGGCTGCCCGACGTAAAGAGTTGAAACAATCTCCTGCTGTGGCAAAAAGCAGGGTCAGGAACCTTGTGATTCCACTATGCTTTCTGGCGAGCATAGTGTCTATAGCGTTTGTGGCGTATGGCCCGCTTGTGAATGCGGTGTCTGGTATGCCATTTTTTAAGACACGGGAGATCACAATTACCGGTTGTCGGCAGACTACTCCCCTGTTGATTCGTGAACTTGCCGGGGTCAGGTATCAGACCAGCCTGCTGACTCTTAGGCCGACCTATATTGAGGCAATTCTCAGGGCGCATCCATGGATATCGGAGGCTGTGGTCAAACGTGATTGGCCCGGTGTGCTGGTGATTTCCATTAAAGAGTATGCAGCAGAGGCCCTGATAGCCCGGGAGGATTCCGGTCGCAAGCAGTTTTTTTATCTGGATAAGAGCGGGATTGCGTTTGCACCAGTTGAGCCGGGACAGGATATGGACTTTCCCATTATAACCGGCCTTGATGCAAAAGGAGATGACGGCCGGGGACGGCCTGGTGCCGTGGATGGAGACCGGAAGGCGATGATTCGTGAGTCTCTGGCCTTGCTTAAACTGGTAAAACAGAATAATCCTAATCTTCCGGTTCAAAATCTTTCCGAGATTCATCTTGATCAGGATACGGGAATGACTATCTATCTGGTTGATTACCCCTTTCCTATTTATTTTGGCAAGGGGGAGATCAGAACGAAATATAGTCGCTTGAAAAGAGTGTTAGAGGTTTTGTATAAAGATACAGGGCAGGGAACGACCATTGCGGATGTCGTCTATATTCGTATGGATTATCAGGAAAACAAGGTGCTGGTTGCACACAGCGGATCGGATTGAAAATTGATGGATGATATAAAAGAGATAGAGTCAGGGGTTAAGGTGGAGCAGGACGCAGGGATGCGAACGCCAGGAGAAGTTGTGGTTGGCCTTGACATAGGAACCACGAAAATATGTTGTGTCGTGGGCGAGGTTTTCGATGACGGGGTGGATATTATTGGCGTCGGCACTGCGCCGTCAGTGGGGCTGAAAAAAGGTATTGTGGTCAATATTGAGTCTACCGTCAAAAACATACGGCAGGCCGTAGAGCAGGCGGAAGACGCGGCCGGATGTGAATTGCACAGCGTCTATGCCGGGATTGCCGGGAATCATGTTAAAGGGTTTAACAGCCCTGGGATCCTGGCCATTAATGGCCGGGAGATCAAAGAGGCTGATGTCGAAGATGTGATTGCGGCTGCCAAGACCGTGAAGATCTCGGAAAATCAGCAGATTATCCACGTCCTGCCCCAGGAGTATATGGTTGATGACCATACGGGGATTCAGAACCCTTTGGGGATGACCGGTGTCCGTCTCGTCACCAATGTCCATATTGTGACCGCTGACATGGGTGCCGTGCATAACCTCTATACCTGTTGCCGGAAGGCGGGCCTCGAGGTGATTGATATGGTGCTGGAATCCATTGCCTCAGCCTATGCCGTGCTCAGTGCTGATGAGATGGAACTGGGAGTGGCCCTTCTTGATATTGGCGGCGGGACCACTGATCTTGCGGTCTTCTGTGATGGCACCATCAGGCACACCTGTGAAATAGGGCTTGGTGGACATAACCTGACCAATGATCTGTCGGTGGGGTTACGGACACCGCTTCAGGAGGCGGAACGGTTAAAAGAGGATTATGGCAGCGCCATTGCCTCGTTGATCAAGCCGAACCATGTCGTTGATGTCCCGACTGTAGGGGACCGGGAGCCGCGCAAGGTGACTCAGAAGGTCCTGGTGGATATCCTGCAGGCCCGCATCGTCGAGATTCTCGAGATGGTCAACCAGGAGCTCATCAACTCCGGGCAGAAAAACAAGATCCATGGCGGGGTGGTGATTACTGGTGGCACCGCATTGCTTGCCAATCTGGTGGACCTGGCCGAGCAGATTTTTGATCTGCCGGTACGGATCGGGTATCCGGTAAAGATCGGAGGACGTGTTGATGAGGTGCATACCCCGCGTTGTACGACCGCTGTCGGTCTGGTCATATATGGCAGCAGGAATCGGGGGCAGAAGATAAGCAATGATGTTTCCATGGTTGGACGGATGAAGTCGTGGATGAAAAAAATCATGTGATCCAGACGTTTTTTTGTTTGAGTGAGTATCAGCAGGTGCTATATTCTATTTGCTGATATCTTGTTAACAGGCCTTCATGCAAGGGGCTTTGGCGAATCGTACTCAGGGGTGAGCTTATGACTATGCCGTTTAGAATGGCGGAAAGAGAAGGGGTTGCGGTAATAAAGGTCATCGGTGTTGGCGGTGGCGGCGGGAACGCCATAAACACCATGGTCAACAATAAACTTCAGGGTGTTGAGTTTATTGTGGCTAATACGGACTTGCAGGCCTTGAACCAGTCTCGTGCCGATACCTGTCTGCAGATTGGCCCCAGTATTACCAAAGGCTTGGGTGCAGGCACTGACCCGGAAATCGGCGCTCAGGCCGCCCATGAGTCCCTGGAGGAACTCAAGAAAGTCCTGAAGGGAAGTGACATGGTCTTTGTCGCGGCAGGACTTGGTGGGGGGACCGGAACAGGCGCAGCTCCGGTTGTGGCCAAGGTGAGCAAGGAGTTGGGCGCGCTCACCGTGGCAGTGGTGACCAAGCCGTTTCATTTTGAAGGTAAGGCCCGTATGCGCAACGCCGAGGCAGGTTGGGAAGAACTGCGAAAATACGCGGATACCATCATTACCGTTCCGAATGATCGACTTCTCTCTCTCATGCAGAAAAATACCAGGCTTGCTGACATGCTGGTCATGGCCGATCTTGTCCTGTTGCAGGCAGTTAAGGGGATCACGGATCTGATCAATGTGCCGGGGATGATAAATGCTGACTTTGCTGATCTGCGCACGGTCATGCGGGAAGTGGGGCCTGCCATCATGGGGGCTGGTTCGGCTGTTGGTGAAAACAGGGCGACCGAGGCCGCCAAGCGGGCCATTGATAATCAACTCCTTGAAGATGTGGGGATAGATGGTGCTCGTGGCTTAATTATCAATGTCTCGGCAACACAAGAGAGTTTGACCTTGGCTGAGTATATGGAGGTATCGGCTCTTATCCAGAGTAAAGTGGATGAGGACGCTAAAATCGTCCTGGGTGTGCTCTATGATGAAACCCTTGGTGATGAGCTGCATGTTACTGTCATTGCAACGGGAATAGGTAATGTGGTCAAGAAAAATGAGCCGATCACGTTGCTGGAGGAAGCGCGCAAGACAGTGAAAATTATAAATACGCAGGAGACCCCGGCCGCACCGGCTCCGGCTAATCCGCGGCCAACTTTTGTTACCCCTCTGCTGCAATCTAATTTTGAAGGTTTCGATAACCTTGGTGTTTCCTCACCCCGTAAAGAAGCGGCGCGCAATCAGAAGGAAGTACGACCATGGAATGAGGACTACCTGGAGACCCCGACGTATCTTCGTAAAAAGGCAAATTAATGCCGGAATCTTTAGAAACGGCACGGCTTTTGATATCTGTATCCCCAGGGTACTTTCTTTAGGGTGTCCTCTGACATGGATCGTCGGTTACTGCTTGATCTGGAAAGAGGGAGTTATTTCAAGAAATGGACAGGGCAGTTGCCAGTCGCCCTGATCTATCCCAATTCATATTCGGTCGGGATGTCCAGCCTGGGGTTTCAATTGGTCTATGACCTGCTGGCCGCAATGGATGGGATTGTCTGTGAGCGCTTTTTCTTTTCCGGGCCAGACGTTCCCCTGCGATCTCTGGAGTCTGGCCGAACCCTTGGCAGTTTTCCCCTGGTTTTTTTCTCCATCAGTTTTGAGCATGATTATCTGAACCTGGTTCGTCTCCTTCTGGCCGGGTCCCTTCCACCTTTTGCTGAAAATCGGGAAGAGCAGGTGCGCGCCACGCAACCATTGGTTATTTGTGGAGGTGTCGCCACCTTCATGAATCCTGAGCCTCTGGCCCCTTTTATTGATCTGTTTGTCCTTGGCGAGGCCGAACCTGTCCTGGTTGCCCTTGTCACTTTTCTTGCCGCCCATCTTGAAGGAGAGGAGGGCGGAAGACGTACCGATCTGTTAAAAGAGGTGAGTCTGAGGTTCCCCGGTTGTTATGCCCCGGCGCTCTATACTTCGTGTTATAACAAGAATGGATCCTTTGCCGGACATCTTCCTGCGTCAGGCTTACCTGAACGTATTCACAAGGTGGCAATCCTGACCTGTGACCGGGCGGCGCATTCTCAGGTTTTGACCCCGCAGGCGGAGTTTTCGGACCTGTATCTTACCGAGCTTGGCCGGGGATGTTCCCGGGGGTGTCGATTCTGTGCCGCCGGATTTATCTATCGTCCCCCACGACTGTGGGATGTTGATGCCGTCCTTCAAGGTCTGGCCGAACGTCCCGAAGCAGTCAGGCGCATCGGGTTGTTGGGGATGGAGATGGCTGATCAGGACTCACTGACCCTTCTTTCCCAGTATCTTCTTGATAGTGGTTGTTCACTCTCCTTTTCTTCTCTGCGCGCGGACCGGATCTCCGGGCCACTGTTGAATCTTCTGCAGAAAAGTCAGCTGAAAAGCGTGGCCATTGCCCCTGATGGCGCCTCCGAGCGTTTGCGCCGGGTAATCAATAAAGGGTTGACTGAAGATGATCTTCTCACGGCCGCTGAAGCCCTGGCCCGCTCTGGTCTGTATAAGTTGAAGCTGTATCTGATGATTGGACTGCCCACCGAGACGCTGGAAGATCTTGAGGAGATGCTGGCACTTATCAGAAAGATCAAGGATCGGATCCAGCCCATAGGACGTAGCCGCGGACGGCTGTGTGAGATTACCCTCTCGGTGAACAGTTTTACTCCTAAACCGTGGACCCCGTTTCAGTTTCATGCCTTTGGGGTGAGAGAACGATTGCTCCCAGGAGAAACGCGAGATGCGGCAGACGTTGTGCGGACCCTCAAAGACAAGATAAAATTTTTACAAAATGGGCTGAAAAAAGAGGCAAATGTGCGTATGACCTGTGACAAACCGGAAAACGTTTTGTTTCAGGCGGTGCTGGCGCGGGGGGATCGCAGGCTGGCCCCGGTTTTGCTGGATATGGCGGTACAGGGCCTCTCCTGGAAACAGGCTATGCGTAAAAACCGGCTTGAGGCGGAACAGTTTGCCGTCCGTGGATATGGGTGTGATGAACCTGTTCCCTGGAACATTGTCGATCACGGGATCAAACAGCAATATCTGTGGGACGAATATATGAAGGCCTTTGCGGAAAAGCCAACCATAGCCTGCGATACCAAGGTTTGCCGGCGTTGCGGGGTGTGTGATGGCTGACGGTATCGCGCCTGGCAAGATGGTCTCGCTGGCAGTTGTAAAACCTTTGCGCGAGGAGGAAGTTCAGGCTGGATTGCGGCCTTTCCGGTTGGTTAAGTATTTTTCCTTTACCAGTCTGGGGGTTATTCTTGTTTTTACCCTGATTCTCTCCTGGGTTATTTCCAACCATGCCCGGAAGATCATGCTTGAGCAGAGTGAGGAATATTCACTGCTGCTGGCGGAAAATCTGAATCAGCAGGTTTTCCGCAGTTTTGTCCTGCCAACAGTTGTTCGTTTTGGGAAAATTGCCCTCAGCCATCCTGATCAGTTTGAGTTGTTGGATCGCATTGTAAAAAATGCCACGCAGGGGCTGAAAACCAAATCGGTCACCATCTATGACTCCAGTATCAATATTATTTCTTACTCGACGCGGCCGGAACTGGTGGGAAAGAAAGATATGGGAGGGGTTGAATATCAGAAGGCCCTGAAAAACAATTCCAATTCC
The DNA here is from genome assembly GCA_031390685.1 of Desulfobulbaceae bacterium. Classification (GTDB taxonomy): domain Bacteria; phylum Desulfobacterota; class Desulfobulbia; order Desulfobulbales; family Desulfocapsaceae; genus UBA2270. Next base: position 1,651 of record JANMTN010000021.1, on the reverse strand, counting down.
CAGATTGTCTTCAGTGGTTCCCTCTGGAACCTGATTCCTGGCGCGCCACCGGTTCAATGTCAGCTCAAGACCTATATCCCTTTTCGTCAGGTCAGTAACAGCGGTGCTTCCAGTCCCCAGATAATGGGAGTTATTGAGATTACTCAGGATCTGTCCAAGGAATATGGTGTCATTGTTGAATTGCACGGACGGATTATCCTGGTTTCCAGTATTATTATGGCGGTGCTGTTTCTTGTCCTGCGGACTATTGTCAGTCGCGGCGACCGGATCATGGAGATTCGGGCCACGGAACGGCTGCGGCTGGAGGAAAAGTTGAACCAGTCGGAAAGGCTTGCCCATCTCGGAACCATGGTAGCCACGGTGTCCCATGAGATCAAGAGCCCGCTGGGTATCGTCAGGAGTACCGCCGAACTTCTTGAAAAAAGGATTAAAAAAGTGGCACCCGGCAATGAGCAGTTAGCCAGGATTATTGTGGATGAGACCACACGGCTGAATAACATCGTTATGGAGTTTCTTGATTTTGCTCGACCCCAGGAACCAAAACTGGCAAGGGTCGATGTCAATAATGTTATTCGTCGGGCCTTGCAGTTTATTGAACCCTCTGCGCGAGAAAAAAATGTGGAGGTACGGGCCGAGCTTGATCCTCATCTTGCTCCAATTGATCTGGATCAGGATATGTTCTATCGGGCCCTGTTAAATATCCTGGTGAACGGCCTGCAGGCCATGAATGATCAGGGTATACTCCAGGTCACGAGTACCAGCGGAGACACTGCCGGTTCGTCGACGGTCAAGGATGGTCTAAATCAGCGGGAGCCAAGGACGGCGGGAGCGGTGAAGATTATGGTCCGCGATAATGGTAAGGGGATGTCTGCCGAGAAGGTCGGGCAGATTTTCAAACCCTTTTTTACCGATAAAAATCGTGGAACCGGGCTTGGCCTTGCCATCAGCCGGAATATTATCGAACATCATCATGGGACGATTGCTGTGAAGAGCAAAGAGGGAGAGGGAACAACGTTTACCATTGTTTTACCCGGGGCCTGATTGTGGATGCTTGTATGAATGATTGCGTGCTGAGACGCTGAGGTGCGAAGAGATCAGGGGTTTTTAGAATTTGATCTTGAACAATGTCTTTCCCCTGTGGTCTCGTTTTCAGCTCGCATATCTGGCCATTCATGGACTTGCGTCTCTATCGCTTTTGCGGGAGAGAATGGGCAGGGGGCAGAAATTTTATAATTGGGTATTTATACTATTTATGCTATTTATACTATATAGTTACGAAGAATGGAGGGAAAACTATGAGCAAAAAAACGGGCGAGAAAATCATAATTATTGGCGGAGTGGCAGCAGGTCCTAAGGCCGCGTGCCGGGTCAAACGTTTGATGCAGGATGCAGAGGTGACCATTATTGATGAAGACAGTCTCATCTCTTATGGTGGATGCGGTATCCCCTATTATGTCTCGGGTGATGTGTCTGATGAGTCAGAGCTGCGTTCAACCAGTTTTCATATGGTGCGCAATGAGACTTTTTTCAAGGACGCCAAAGGGGTGAATACCCTGACCCGGACCCGGGCCCTGATCATTGACCGCAAGAAAAAAGTGGTGCAGGTTGAGCATGTGGAGACTGGGGTCAAGCAGAGTATTGCCTATGATAA
>JANMTN010000010.1:0-7609 GCA_031390685.1 Desulfobulbaceae bacterium | reverse complement strand
TTCGCGGATATCTTCCGGAATCTCCAGCACATCTTTTTCATTTAAGGCCGGCAACACAAGCTCTCTGATCCCGGCCCGCAAGGCGCCAAGAACCTTCTCACCAATTCCCCCCACCGGCAGCACGTCGCCACGCAGGGTGATTTCTCCGGTCATGGCCACATCGGGCCGAACAGACCGTCCGGTGATGACCGAAACCAGGGATGCGACCATGGCCACCCCGGCAGAAGGACCATCTTTGGGAATGGCCCCTTCCGGCACATGCACATGGATATCAATTTTGGAAAATATTTTCTCATCAATACCCAGCTCTAGCGCATGTGAGCGGATATAGCTGTGGGCAGCCGTAGCCGACTCTTTCATCACATCGCCCAACTTGCCGGTGAGGGTCAGGCCGCCATTTCCTTTCATCTTGGAGCTTTCAATAAAAAGGATCTTGCCGCCCACAGGCGTCCAGGCAAGACCAGTGGCAAGACCCGGCCCCCAGCTCCGGGCCTTGATTTCCGGGAAAAATCGCACGGGACCAAGAAAGGTGTACAGGTCATCAGGGCCAACAACCCGTTTTTTCGTTCGTCCCCTGGCGATTTCCGCCGCTACTCCCCGGCAGATAGCGGCAATCTCCCGTTCCAGATTCCGCACCCCGGCCTCACGGGTATACGATTCAACAAGACTAGCCAGGGTCTCATCCGAAAGAACCAGATCGTCCTCGTCCAGGGCATGGGCCTCCATCTGTTTGGCCAGGAGATGACGTTTGGCAATGGCCACTTTTTCCTGCAAGGTGTACCCGGACAGTTCAACCACCTCCATCCGGTCACGCAAAGGCTCAGGGATAGTGTCCAGCACATTGGCAGTGGCAATAAACATGACCTTTGAAAGATCAAATTCCATATCCAGATAGTGATCCGTAAAGGTCGAATTCTGTTCAGGATCCAGAACCTCAAGCAACGCCGACGAAGGATCACCGTGATAATCATTGCCCAGCTTGTCAATTTCATCCAGAAGGAAGACCGGATTATTAGTTTTTGCCTTTTTCAAACTCTGGATGATACGGCCTGGCAGGGCGCCAATATAGGTACGACGGTGTCCCCTGATTTCAGCCTCATCCCTGACCCCGCCAAGAGAGATACGCACAAATTCACGATTCATGGTTTTGGCAATGGACTGGCCAAGAGAGGTCTTCCCTACTCCCGGCGGGCCGCTAAAACAAAGAATCGGCCCGTGCATATCCTGTTTCAGCTTGCGCACCGCCAGGAACTCCAGTATCCGTTTTTTTATTTTTTTCAAACCGTAATGATCACGATCCAGATCGCTCTCAGCCTTTTCCAGGTCAAGGGTATCAATGGTGGATTCCAGCCAGGGGAGATCGAGGATCCAGTCAAGATAATTGCGGGTACCTGAATACTCCGGTGATGAAGGGGAAATCCGCTCCAGGCGGACCAGTTCTTTTTCCACTACCTTCCGCACCTCTTCCGGCAACTTTTTGACCGCAAACTGCTCCCGCAGCTCCTTGACCTCAACCTTTTCGCCATCCTCTCCCAGTTCCTTGCGAATGGATTCCAGTTGTTGCCGCAGGAAAAATTCACGCTGCCGGCCATCAATATCTTTTTTTACCGACTCCTGAAGTTGCTGACTGGTCTCCACGGTTTCCAGACGTTTGCTGAGTTCCAGCATAACCCGTTTCAGGAGTACTTCAAAATCCCTGATCTCCAGAATTTCCTGCTCCTCCTCAACTTTCAGGTTGAGCTGAGTGATGACCAGATAACTGATATGAAAAGGGTCATCCAGAGAATCCAGGGTCAGCCCCAACTCTTTTGGCAGTTCCGTCAACTGTACAAGCCTGGTAAACTGGGTGCGCAGGCTGTGGATCATGGCCTGACCTTGCGGACTCTCATTCCAGGCCATGGGGACTTCCTGTACGGTGGCCCGATGATAAGGGGTAGTCTCAATAACCTTTACTATTTCAATCTTTTTGGTTCCACTGATCACGACATGGTAATATCCCTTTTTTTCTTTACTGAGCTTATGGATATAGCCAACAACCCCCACCCGGTACAGGTCATTTTCTGTAAGATGATCATTGCCTTCCAGCACTGTTTTCCGGGTGGAGACAAGTCCTATTATCCGGTCGCCAAGAAGCGCGTCATCAATAAGTTGTTTAGACGAATCATCAGCCACCTGCAGGGGAAAGCCCATTCCAGGATAAAAAACAAAACCATGAAGAGGTAAAATGGAAAGGATTTCAGGGACTGCCAGACTGGACGGGTCCACTTTCTTTTCTGCTTGCTTATCTGTTTGCTGCTGTTTTTTCTCCATATTCAACCCTCAATCTGTATCCTGACTATTATCTGACTCTCCACTCTCTTCTTCAGGGAAACAACAAGAATACCATCAAGATAGGAAGATGATGCCCGCTCCACATCAATTATCACAGGCAACGCCACTGTCCGCGCAAAAGCCCCCAATTCAATCTCCAACTGATGAATGCAAACAACGGATCGCTCTTCCACCATCCCTGGCTCGAGAGACACTAGGCCCCCCCTGGCCGTCACCTGCGTCCTTGGAAGCAGCCTCCTGCCACTGATATGCAGCTGATGCTCTTCCACCAGAAGTTCCAGCGAATCCTTCATCACGCCGGCAAGATCACAATAAACCGTTATTTCCTCGCCGGACTCATAAATATCCACCGGGGGTTGCCACAGTCCTGACTCGATCTTGACCATTCTCGTAAAGGACATATCCCGCAGCATACGCCCGGTCTGCATCTGCATTTCCTGAATTTCTCGAAACAATTTTTCACTCAATGGCGCCATCATTTCCTCCATGCTGATAATCGCGGCAGCTCTTATTCCATCCTTTTTTAAGTATGGAATAAAATTTGACAAAAAAGTCAACCTAATAAAGTTCCTTACAATATCTCAGGCTAAGCCTTGACGAACAGGCACTATTCTTTATATATTAGCCAGGCATATAAATAGACACACACGCAACACCTACAAAACCTGGGCAAAAACCCTTTCACTTAATCAACTCATCCCATCAGGAGAATTACACATGGGCCACACTCACGACAAAGAACTGATTATCTGGTTTGATGATATCGGCATTGACGATGTCCCCATGGTTGGCGGCAAAAATGCCTCCCTCGGCGAAATGTATCAGCATCTCACCTCAGAGGGTGTTGCTGTCCCCCACGGTTTTGCCATCACCGCCTATGCCTATCAATATCTGATCAAATCCGCAGGCATTGAAGATGGTGTCCGCGAGGCCCTCGCCGGTCTTGACACCCACGACCTCCACAATCTCCAGGAGCGCGGCAAAAAAGTACGTGCCATTATCAGAGGCGCTGCGTTTCCTCAGGATCTGCAAGATGCTATCATCAACGCCTACAAAAAGATGGAGGCCGAATATGGCAAGGATGTGGATGTTGCCGTCCGTTCCTCCGCCACCGCCGAAGACCTGCCGGACGCCTCTTTTGCCGGTCAGCAGGAGACGTACCTGAATGTCCGCGGCTACGACGCCATCCTTGACTACTGCAGCCAGTGCTTTGCCAGTCTTTTTACCGACCGCGCCATCTCCTACCGTCATGACAAGGACTTTGGCCAGTTTGATGTGTATCTTTCCATTGTTATCCAGAAAATGGTCCGCTCCGATTCAGCCAGCTCTGGTGTTCTCTTTACCATCGACACCGAGTCAGGCTTTAAAGATGCGGTCTTTATCACCGGCGCCTGGGGTCTTGGCGAGAATGTGGTCCAGGGCGCAGTCAACCCGGACGAATACTTCGTTTTCAAGCCCACTCTCAAAATGGGGAAGAGACCTATTGTCTCCAAGACCATCGGCTCCAAAGAGATCAAGATGATCTACGACAACGATCCCAACACCCCGCACCCAGTCAGAAATATCCCCACCACCATGGAAGAGCGGAACGCCTACGTCATCAGTGACGATGAGATCCTCCAGCTCGCCAGATGGGCCTGCATCATTGAGGACCATTACGGCAAAGCCATGGACATCGAGTGGGCCAAGGACGGAGACGGGGTCACAGTCGGTACCGGCAAGCTGTTCATTGTCCAGGCCAGGCCCGAGACCGTCCACTCCCAGAGCAACAAGAAGGTCATGGAAACCTACAAACTGCAGGAGAAGGGCAAGGTGCTTGCCACCGGACTGGCAGTAGGCACCAAGATCGGCCAGGGCAAGGCGAATGTCATCTCCGATGTCAAGGACATCCACTCCTTCAAAAAAGGAGAGGTCCTGGTGACCGACATGACCGATCCGGACTGGGAACCAATCATGAAAATCGCCAGCGCCATCGTCACCAACCGTGGCGGCCGGACCTGTCATGCCGCCATCATTTCGCGCGAGCTGGGTATCCCCTGCGTTATCGGCACCGTTGACGGTACCAAAAAAATCGCCCATGGCCAGGACATCACCGCCTCTTCGGCAGAAGGCGAGAAAGGTTATGTCTATGAAGGACTGCTCAAGTTCGAGATTGAGAGAGTAGACCTGGGCGATCTGCCAGCCACCAAGACCAAGATCATGATGAACCTGGCCATTCCGGAAAAGGCCTTCACTGAATGCCAGATCCCCAATGATGGCGTTGGCCTGGCCCGGGAAGAATTTATCATCAACTCCCACATCGGCCTCCATCCCCTGGCTTTGTATAACTACGAGGAGCTCAAGGCCTCTAAAGATCCGGTAAAACAGGATATCGTCAAAAAAATCGACGCCAAGACAGGCGCCTATACCGACAAAAAGCAGTTCTTTATCGACAAGGTAGCCGAAGGTGTCGGTCGCATTGCCGCTGGCTTCTATCCAAAAGATGTCATCGTCCGCCTCTCCGATTTCAAGAGCAACGAGTATGCCAACCTCGCAGGCGGCACCCTCTATGAGCCGGAAGAAGAAAATCCCATGATCGGCTGGCGCGGCGCCTCGCGCTACTACGACCCCAAATATCGGCCCGCCTTTGAGCTGGAATGCCAGGGGCTGCTCAAGGCTCGTAACGACATGGGCCTGACCAACATCAAGCTGATGATTCCTTTCTGCAGGACCCCTGCGGAAGGCAGGAAGGTCATCGAGATTATGCGTGAATGCGGTTTGGTCCAGGGCGAAAATGGCCTGGAGATCTATGTCATGTGCGAGATCCCCAGTAACGTCATCTCCGCCGATGCCTTCGCCGATATCTTCGACGGCTTCTCCATCGGCTCAAACGACCTGACCCAGCTTACTTACGGTCTTGATCGTGATTCCGGTATTATTGCCGGCATCGCCGATGAGCGTGACGACGCGGTGAAGGACATGATCCGCATGGTTATCGCCACCGCCAAACGGCGCGGCAAAAAAATCGGAATCTGCGGCCAGGGCCCCTCCGACTTCCCGGAATTCGCCACCTTCCTGGTGGAATGCGGCATCGATTCCATGAGCCTGATCCCGGACACCGCGATTAAAACCAGACTGGCCGTGCATGAGAAGGAAAAAGAGATGGGCATTGCTCCCTGACCGACCTCTTTTTAGTTCGTCATAAGGGTACCTTGAAAAATTGTCTTTTTGCCCAATCCCTGCGTTGTTAGAAAAAATTTATCCTCGGAATATTAGCTATATACCTGTGGTAAATTTTTTCTCACGCCTTGATCTTGAACAGAAATCCTGATTTTTCAAGATACCCATAAGTAAACAAAAAAAGGCATGATCCTTTCGGGTCATGCCTTTTTTGTTCCCAGTATCTGCCCCTACAACCAGCTGTCTCTCTTACCCCTCCAGACTCCTGGCCTCATCAATCAGCATCACCGGAATATCATCGCGAATCTCGTACACCAATCGGCACTTTTCACAGACAAGGCCATCTGCCGCCTCGGTGAGCCTGACCGGCCCCTTGCATTGAGGGCAGACCAGGATATCAAGTAAATCTTTATTCAACATTTATTTCCCTCCATTCATAAACTCCGCGTTGACGCTGACTCTTTTTTCACCATCCAACACTCTTTCAACTAAAGCAGCCCCCTTGTCAAGACACAAAATCTGGTTTGTATGAAGCACGTAAAGTTCATGTACTCTTTGCGAGTCTCTTGCAAAATATGCATGCCCGATCGTTATCAGCGTTCCGTGCTAACAGCACCATCTATCCTTTCTTACCCGCTTGAGACAGGCAATGAATGGATTTACAGAAAAAATTGCTTTATAATTTCGGAAATATCTTCACTGCCTTTTTCTATTTCCTCTCGTTCCCTGCTTGACAGAACTTGCCTTTTTTAGTATTTTCCGTCCTTTTCAGGTTAAAATAAAATGTTTTCATCAAATATTCTTGTCCTCTTGCTGAACCCTGGCCATCGACATATTTGAACATTTATATTTAATTATTGTTATTCCAGTCAGTTGCCACAGGTAATAACATTATTATTTTTCTGTAACTTTTGCAACAATAGAAGCATCCATGTTTGAGAATCTAACAGACAGGCTGGAAGGGGTCTTCAAAAAACTTCGCGGCCACGGCAAACTCACTGAAGAAAACATTCAGGAATCCATGCGGGAAGTACGCATGGCACTCCTTGAGGCCGATGTCAACCTCAATGTGGTCAAGCAATTTATTGCCACGGTTACCGAAAAGGCCGTGGGGATTGAAGTCAGTCAGGCACTGTCTCCGGGCCAGCAGATCATCAAGATAGTCCACGAGGAACTGGTAGCCCTTCTCGGCGGCAACACAGAACAGATTCGCCTTGATGGCCGCCAGCCGGTCATCATCATGATGGCTGGCCTGCAAGGCTCTGGCAAGACGACCACCTCGGGTAAACTCGCACGCATGCTCAAGAACAAGGGCAGACGACCTTATCTGGTGCCAGCCGACGTCTATCGTCCCGCAGCTATTGAACAGCTCCAGATCCTTGGCGGGAAGATTGATGTCCCGGTTCATCCATCCACCACGGAAACCAAACCGGTGGATATCTGCCGGCAGGCAGTGGCTGTTGCCAGGGAAAAAAATTACGACACCCTGATCATTGATACCGCAGGCCGCCTCCATGTTGATGAACTTCTCATGGGTGAGCTGAAAGAGATCCAGGCAGCAATAAAGCCCTCTGAAATTCTCTTCGTGGCCGATGCCATGACCGGACAGGATGCGGTTACCGTTGCCAGCAAGTTCAACCAGGATCTGGAAATAACCGGTATCGTTCTTACCAAGATGGAAGGTGACGCCCGTGGAGGCGCGGCGCTTTCCATCAAGAACATCACCGGCAAGCCTATCAAGTTTACGGGGGTCGGCGAAGGCCTGGATGCGCTGGAAATCTTTCATCCTGACCGGACGGCCTCACGCATCCTGGGCATGGGCGATGTCCTCACCCTGATAGAACGTGCCGAAGCCGTTGTTGACAAGAAAAAAGCCGAAAAACTGATCAATAAACTCCGGCAGAATACCTTTACCCTGGAAGATTTTCTCGACCAGATCCAGCAGATCAAAAAAATGGGGTCGCTGGAGCAGATTCTTGGCATGATACCAGGGATCAACAAGCTCAAGCAATTGAAAGACGCGGCACAGCCAAACGAGAAAGAACTATCCAAGACCGAGGCTATTATTCGCTCCATGACCCGGAAAGAGCGACAGAATTACGCCATTATCAACACCAGC
>JANMTN010000356.1:0-15410 GCA_031390685.1 Desulfobulbaceae bacterium | reverse complement strand
AATGTGTAAGGATACATGACAACATGGCAAAAAATAACAAAGAGAGCGATGAAAAACAGGAGATTAATCTTCTTGAGGGAACAGCCTTAAGAAACCGTGATGCCAAAAAAGAAGATGACCGTGTTGCTGTCTGGGTAAAAGAAAGTGATCTGGCGTATGAGGCGGAATTAAAGATCCTGCAGATTGAGTTGATGAAACTGCAGCAACATATGCAGAAGAGTGGCGAACGGATACTGGCCATTTTTGAGGGACGGGACGCGGCAGGGAAGGGTGGCACTATCCAGCGGATTATAACCAATCTGAACCCGCGGAATACGAGGGTGGTGGCCCTGGCAAAACCGAATGAAACTGAACAGAGCCAGTGGTATTTTCAGCGGTATATCAATCAGTTGCCCCATGCCGGTGAAATTGTCCTCTTTGATCGGAGCTGGTATAATCGGGCCATGGTTGAACCAGTCATGGGTTTTTGTACGGACGAGCAGAATAAACGATTTCTGAAAGATGCGCCGATGGTGGAAGAGCTCTTGGTAAAAGACGGGATCACACTGTTCAAGTTTTATTTTTCTGTATCCAAGGAGATACAGAAGGAACGGTTTGAGGCCAGAAAAGTTGATCCGCTGAAACAGTACAAACTTTCACCTGTCGATAATCTGGCCCAAAAATTCTGGGATCAGTATGCAGTCCGCAAATTCCAGATGCTGTCGGAGACGAATAGATCCCTTTCTCCCTGGACTATTATCCGTTCAGATAATAAGAAGACGGCAAGGATCAACTGCATGAAGTCTATCCTTGCGTCAATGCACTATACTGACAAACTGTCGGATAAACAGTTAACCCCTGATCCGAAGATCATTATTTCAGGGATCGATGAATTGCAGCATATGCAGGAAAATCTGCTGACCCCTGGCAAGTTGCACGGGTAAAAAAACAAGATAACGAAACAGGAAGAGACCAGTGCTGCCCTTACAGCTCACTGGTCTCTTTATTTATTTCACTCAGAGTCACTTTACCGGCAATCACCCAGGCAGGTACCCACACTGCGGGCTGATTCAATCCAGGCATGATCCAGCGGCACAACCTTCCGTTTGTTGACAACGTCTTCCAGCGCCACCGGCACAATCTCGCGGCCTTGCACCGCTATCATCACTCCAAAAACCCCTTCATTGATCAGACGGACACAGGCGGTGCCAAGTTTAGTGGACAGCACTCGGTCGGCAGCTGACGGTGTACCTCCTCGCTGCAGATAACCAAGAATGGTCAGTCGGGCCTCAAGTCCGGTTAATATTTCCAGGTTCCGGGCCAGATCCAGGGTGTGATTGGCTCGTTTTGCCTCAAATTCGGCCAGGTCGGCCACAATCTGCCGTATAATTTTCTTTTCATCCTGCGCCTTGGCCTCTTCCTTTCTGGTTTGGAGGTCAGCCAAGGTTTTATGCTCTTCCAGTGAGAGCGCGCCTTCAGAAACGGCCACAATGCTGAAATTACGGCCCCGCTTCACACGTTTGCAGATGGCATTGGCCACCAGTTGAATATCGTACGGGATTTCTGGGATGAGGATAACGTCGGCCCCGCTTGCCAGGCCGGCGCCAAGGGCCAGCCAGCCAGCATTATGACCCATGATCTCAACGACAATAATACGATGATGGCTGTGGGCAGTGGAATGCAGGCGGTCGATGGCCTCGGAGGCAATGGACAGCGCCGTGTCATAACCGAAGGTGATATCGGTCATGGCCACGTCATTGTCAATAGTCTTGGGCAGAGTGATGATGTTGAGTCCTTTTTGTGCCAGGCGATAGGCGTTTTTCTGGGTTCCGCCGCCGCCGATGCAGACCAGGGCGTCAAGATGGTGACGATGGTAGTTGTCAACAATAACGTCAGTCATGTCTGTCAGGGTTCCGTTCACCGGCATCTTGTGCGGTTTGTCGCGACTGGTGCCAAGAATGGTGCCGCCTAGGGTCAGCAGGCCCATCATCGACTCACCTTCCAGCTGGACAGTCCGGTTCTCCATCAACCCGCGAAACCCATCACGAAAGCCGATTACCCGCATGTCGGTATTCATGGCGCCCTTGCCGATGGCACGGATTGCGGCGTTGAGACCTGGACAGTCCCCGCCCGCAGTAAGAATGCCTACATGTTTTGTCATGTGCGTGTTCCCTTGAAAATAATAAAAAGGAGTATTTTGCGGTCAGTACTCAGCATTCAGCGCAAATCCGGCAGTCAAGCAGTAACCGCTTATTGCGGCAGGCCGCAACATTTTTTATGTTTTTTCCCTGAACCGCATGGGCAATCGGCATTGCGGCCTACTTTATCCATTTCACGTTTGACAGGTTTCTGAGGGGCGATATCGGTTATTTCCACACCTGCCGGCCCCATGTTTAACTGCAGTTCCTGGACCTGACTTCTGCGGTGTTCCTCTTCCAGGCGTGCAACCTCATCTTCCTGGACTACATGAACGCGCATCAGTGTCGAAACAGTCTGTTCCTTGACCATCTCAATCATCCGCATAAACAGATGGTACCCCTCTTTTTTATACTCAATCAAGGGATTTTTCTGGCCATAACCCCTGAGCCCGATCCCCTGTTTCAGGTGGTCCATGGACAAGAGGTGGTCTTTCCACAGATCGTCAACCATCTGCAACAGTACTACTCGCTCCAGATGCCGCTGAACGGGCACGGTATTGCGTTGTTCCTGGGCGCTGTAGGCATTGGCAACGAGTTCACTCAATTTCTCCCGGAAGCTCTCTTTGTCCATGCCGGCCCGATCCTGATCGCTCCATCCTGGCTGAATGTTGAATGTATCCAGCATTTTTTTGTCAAAGTCTTGCCAGTCCCAATCTTCTGAGGCCTTGCGTTCTTGAGAAAAATCCTCCACCACGGTTTCAGTCAGGTCGGATATCATGTTTTTAATAACACCCACAAGATCTTCACCCGCCAGGACTTCACGTCGCTGGCGGTAGATAACCTCACGCTGTTTGTTCATGACATCATCATACTCAAGCAGGTGTTTACGGATATCAAAGTTGTGTCCCTCCACCTTGCGCTGGGCGTTTTCGATGGCCTTGGAAATCATGTTATGTTCAATGGGTTCATCCTCCTCCATGCCCAGTTTGTCCATGATTCCGGCGATCCGCCCTGAACCGAAGATACGGAGCAGGTCGTCTACGAGCGAGAGGTAAAAACGGGAAGAGCAAGGATCGCCCTGACGTCAGGACCTCCCCCGTAACTGGTTGTCAATGCGCCTGGATTCATGGCGGGAGGTGCCAAGGATATGCAGGCCGCCCACTTCACACACTCCCTCACCCAGTTTGATGTCGGTGCCGCGGCCTGCCATGTTGGTGGCAATGGTTACCTTGCCCAGTTGGCCGGCGCCGGCGATAATCTCGGCCTCACGATCATGCTGCTTGGCATTGAGCACCTCATGGGGAACCTTTTCTTTCTGTAACATATGAGAGATCTTCTCGGAAACATCAATGGAGATGGTTCCCACCAGGACCGGCTGGCCAATGGCATGCAGGTTTTTGATTTCCTGCACCACTGCCCGATATTTTGCCGCCTCATTTTTATAGATTACGTCGGCAAAATCCTTGCGGATCATGGGCTGGTTGGTGGGCATGATAATCACGCTCAGATCATAGATCTTCTTGAACTCAGGAGCCTCGGTGTCGGCTGTACCCGTCATCCCGGAGAGTTTGTCGTACATGCGGAAATAATTTTGAAAGGTGATAGAGGCAAGGGTCTGGTTTTCCTTCTGGATGGCGACATGTTCCTTGGCCTCAAGCGCCTGATGCAGACCCTCGCTGTAGCGCCGACCTTCCATGGTGCGACCGGTAAACTCATCGACGATAATAACCTCACCGTTTTTGACGATATAATCAACGTCACGCTGAAAAAGGGCATGGGCCTTTAAGGCCTGGGTCAGATGGTGCAGTTGTTCGATACTGGAGGGATCGTACAGATTCTCTACTTCCAGGAGTTGTTCACCCAAGGCAACACCTTCTTCAGTCAGGGTTACCTGCTTGGCCTTTTCATCAACGACATACTGTTCGTCCGCATGGAAATGCGACATGATCGTGTCAACATTGTTATAGAGCTCGGTTGAAATCTCTGCCGGGCCGGAGATGATAAGCGGAGTCCTGGCCTCATCAATAAGGATGGAGTCCACTTCGTCAACAATGGCATAATTAAATCCGCGCTGACAGAAATCACTTATCTCAAATTTCATATTGTCACGCAGATAATCAAAGCCAAACTCATTATTGGTTCCATAGGTCACATCGGTGCCATAGGCGGCCCGGCGGGCGACATCGTCCATGCCATGGACAATTTTTCCGACACTGATTCCCAGGAATTGATATACCCTGCCCATCCATTCCGCATCACGGGCGGCCAGATAATCGTTGACAGTGACCAGATGCACCCCCTTCCCGGTAAGGGCATTGAGATAGGTGGGCAGGGTAGAGGTCAGGGTCTTGCCCTCACCGGTCTTCATCTCGGCAATCTTGCCCTGATGGAGAATGACGCCGCCAATAAGCTGGACATCGTAGTGTCTCTCTCCCAGGATCCGTTTGGCCGCCTCACGCATTACTGCAAAGGATTCAGGGAGGAGATCATCAAGGGGCTCGCCTTTGACCAGACGCTCTTTAAAGGCTGGGGTTTTGGCGACAAGCTGCGCATCATCAAGTGTCAGGAGGGATCCTTCCAGTTCGTTGATCCGGTTTACCAGGGGCGTAATCTGTTTGAGTGCCCGATCATTCGTGCTGCCGAAGACATTTGTCAGTAATTTTCCAATCATATCATTTTCTTTATTTTGAATTCATGGTGAAGACCAGCGCTTCCTCATCACAGTCGGGAAACTTATGGCAGTGGAGACAATCACTCCAGATCTTGTGGGGCAGATCACGTTTGTCAATATCGGTAAAACCCTGTTTACGAAAGAAACCTGCCTGATAGGTCAGGGTAAAGGTCTTTTCGATTTCCAGTTTTTTTGCCTCCTGGAGGCAGGCCTGGACTAATTGCGCCCCAAATCCCTGGCCCTGGGCGGCCTCCGGGACCGCCAGCGACCTGATCTCAGCCAGATTTTCCCAACTGATCTGCAGGGCGCAGACGCCAAGGATCTGGCCCGTCTCATTGGTGAGAACAATAAAGTCACGAAGATGGTCATAAAGAGAACTGATGGAACGACCAAGCAGCAATCCCTTGGCTGCAAAATGATTGAGCAGGGAGTGGATTTTCTTTACGTCATCCATGCGGGCGTTTCGTATCATTGTTTGTGTCGGTGCCATTGGATTTGAAGTTCCCTCCCGTCTGACCGGTCGGGTTGATCAGACTAATCTGATTTTTTGAGCACTGCGGTCGCATTCGTCTCCGCCTTCGCTATCATCGATGGCCGCAGTAAAGATTCTCCTGCCCAGACGCCCAGCAGAAACATCCAGAGAAAAATACAGAAAAAGACCACGCCTACTCCGGCTATGGCGCTGAGAGTCAGCTCAAACCTGATCTTTTTTTTCTGCTTTCGTGGTGTTGCGGCCATTCTGCACCAGCCCCTGTCACATCTCTTCCGGGGCCGTTAATCCGACGATTCGCAGTCCATTCTGCAAGACCACCTGCAAGGCCTCCATCAGGCAGAGCCTGGACTGGCTGAGTCCAATGGAATCAGTAATAACTTTGTGCCTGTTATAATAGCTATGAAACTGACCTGCAAGCTCCATCAGGAAAAATATGACCCGATGGGGGGCAAGACCAAGGGCCGCGTCTTCAATCATGGCGGGAAAGGCAGCCATGCTCTTCAGCAGCAGCAATTCTTCCGGTTCAGCCAGCAGGGAGATATTCACATCCGGCAAGGGCAGTTTCTCCACACCCTTTTCTCCAGCCTGACGCAGGATCGAGCAGATCCGGGCATGGGCATATTGAACATAATAGACCGGATTTTCCTGACTTTCCTTGGTGGCCAGATCCAGGTCAAACTCAAGCTGGCTGTCGGCCTTGCGCATCATGAAAAAGAAACGGGCCACGTCAACTCCAACCTCATCAAGGAGTTCGTCTACCGTGACAAAGGTCGCCTTCCTGGTGGACATCTTCACCTGTTTGCCATCACGCATCAGGGTCACAAACTGATGGAGGACCACCGTTATCTTGGAGTCGTCATAGCCAAGGGCCCGCACTCCGGCCAGTACGTCCGGGACGGTGGCGATATGGTCGGAGCCGAACACATCGATCAGCCAGTCAAAGTTGCGCCGGAATTTTTCCCGGTGATAGGCGATATCAGGCAGACGGTAGGTGGGTTCGCCGGTACTCTTGATGATGACCCGATCCTGCTCCTGTCCAAACTTGGTGGTCTTGAACCAGGTGGCACCCTCTTTTTCATAGACCAGCCCTTTGGCCCTGAGCTCGGCGACAACTGAGTCCACGTGCCAATTCTCATAAAGGGTGTGTTCTTTGTAATAGTTGTCAAAGACGATCCCCATCCGCTGCAGGGTTCCGGTAATGTCCTTGAAGATCATTTCTTTGGCCTTTTCGGTGAACGGAGCGGCATCCGTATGGTCTTTGAGAGAATCCCCATGCTCGGCAATCATCTCTCTGGCAATATCATGAATATAATCGCCTTGATACCCGTCTTCCGGAAACTGGATGGGCAGACCAAGTAGTTCCAGATACCTGGCCCGGGTGGACTCACCGAGAACCCGCATCTGCCGCCCGGCATCATTGAAATAATATTCACGGAAGACATCATGGCCAGTGGCCGTCAGCAGACGGGCAATGGTGTCGCCAAGGATGGCCTGGCGACCATGACCAACACTGAGGGGGCCGGTGGGATTGGCACTGACGAACTCCACCATTACTCTTTTGCCCTTGCCAATCGTCGAAAGACCAAAATGATCCCGTTGTTCAAGCACTGGGAAAAGCGCGTGCTGCCAGACTCTGGCCTTCAGGAAGATATTGACAAATCCGGGGCCGGCAATCTCCACATAGTCGATGAGTTCCGTTTCTTTTTCGAGAATGGCCACCAGTTGGGCGGCGATCTGCCGGGGGTTGCTTTTCTGCTTGCCCGCGAGAATGAGGGCCATATTGGTGGAAAAATCCCCCTGGCCCTCCCGTTTGGGAACTTCTACCGTATATTTCCCGGCCAGATCTGCCGGCCATTGTCCTACGCTGACCCCCTGTTCAAAACAGGCGTCAATGACTTGTTTTAACTGTTGCCGTATCATCTATTGCCCAATTATTGTTTAAAGAGAGTTTCTTTCATTGTTGTTGCCGAACAGGCAGAGGACTTCATAGGAAATGGTCCCCATCCATGCGGCAATTTCATCAGCCGTGATGGTCTCTACCCCCTGTGAGCCCAGAATAACCACCTGGTCACCTGCCTCTACCCCTTGAATCCCTGAAATATCCGCCATGCACAGGTTCATGCAGATCCGGCCAATAATTCTGGCCCGCTGCCCTTTTATAAGCACTTGCGCCTTATTGGACAAGGTGCGAAGAAATCCATCCGCATAGCCAACCGGCAGCACAGCAATTCTTGTCTCCTGCCCGGTGACAAAGGTGTGGCCATAACTGATTCCGGTACCCGCCGGCACCGATTTTACCTGGATGACCTGAGTGGTAAAAGACATGGCCGGAACAAGTTTTTCGGCTTTGTCATGTCGCCTGCCCTGTGTCCCATCGGGATAATAACCATAAAGAGATATGCCCAGACGCACCATATCACAACAGGTCTCAGGATAATAGAGCACTGCTCCGGAATTGGCGATATGACAAAGGATGAGATGGCGATGACTTGCCTGCGCGCAGGCAAGTTTATATCGTTGAAACATCTCCAGGGTCTGTCTGGACGTCGTGTCATCAGCCATGGGGAAATGGCTCATGATCCCGGCCAGGGATATGCCGGGGAGTTTTTCCAGATGGGCCAAGAAATCAGGCAGCTGAGAAGGCATGATTCCCAGCCGGCCCATGCCGCAATCGACCTTCAGGTGAACAGCTATCTCTTTTCCATTTCTGACTGCGGCCTGCGAGAGCAGTCCTGTCCCCTGATAATCAAAGATGACCGGAGTCAGGTCATAATCAAAAAAAAGCTGTTCATGAGAGACCTGACAACCCAGCAGTATAAAGACCTGACCTCGGATCCCGGCGCGCCGTAATTCTACGCCTTCTTGAATCTCGGCGACCCCGAAGGCATCACATCCTGCTTTGGCAAAACCGGCTGCGGCCTGGACCATCCCGTGGCCATAGGCATCGGCCTTGACCATGGCCATGACCCGGACATCCTTGCCGACCCGTTGCTGCAATATCCTGAAATTCACCTGCAGGGCAGAGGAGTCAATAGAAACCTGATTGAATGATCGGGAAGATAAAGGAGAAGAAATCATTGTTTGGTCTGCAGGTCAGAGGTACGTTTCCAGGCCATCCAGGCATGCCGACTGGAAAAAAACAAGGCCCAGCCAATTGCCACATACAAGCCGCCCAATATCTCTCGGGGTATGGCGGAATGGCGGAGCGCCATTCCAGTTCCCATCATGACCAGAACCAACAACCATGTTCGTATCGAATAGACCGCTCCCAGGCACCTTCCATCCGCCATCTCCAGGATGCGTCGCACCCCTTTTTGTGCCGTGTTGTCAAGTAGAAACAACGATTTCATGGTTCCGGCAACCAGGGCCGGAACCATGATCCAGAGACCTCCGACGGTCATCAGCCAGGAAACTCCACGGAATATAAGTATGCTTCCTATTACACTCCACAAAGTAGCTGCAAGTAACAGATGAATCTGTCTGGGTGCCCCTGGCTTTAAATTTGTAACTATCCGTTTTATCATCTGGAAGCTGTATCCTTATGCCGGCCACACTATTCCAACGTTACGGTTATTTTTGAACGACGGTTTAAAACAAGACAAGCCCATTCCCCCAAGAGGGAATGGGCTTGTCTTAGACTGAGGCCGATGGAGATTACACTTCAGTGACGATGATGGCGCCCTCAGGACAAACTTCAACACAGGTCTCACAACCAAGACACTCATCAGGCTCGGCAGCAAAGGCCTTGCCGTCACGCATCTCATATACCTGAGCAGGACAGGCGTTTACACATTCTTCATCACCAGCACATTTGTCTAAATCGATTTGGATATCCCAAGCCATAATACACCTCCAGAATAGAATTAAAAGAACAAGTATCTTATAGTTAAACGACAATTTTTACAATTAGTACGATTTTTAATTTCGTCCCTGATGCAATAATTCACGGCCTGATCTTTGTCAAGAAAAAACCATCTTGATGGCGGATGGCGCTCAGTCATTCTCATGAAACAATGTCGTCATCTGAGGGGAGAAGCGGCAGTCATTCTTCATCCATACCCTAAGGGCACTTCCTTTGGGGCATCCACTCCGCAAGCGACATGGGTGCATCCCTGCTCTGCGTAGGGAGCCGTAGCGAAATGGTAGGGAATGTAATGATTATTTCGTAACGGCTCGTTATCAGACCTCGGTAAAATCAGAAGGAGGATGGAGGAGATATTTGACGAATTTAGCCTTGTCAACACAGTTGGAATAGGCGGCATCAGGGCTGATCATTTTTTTGTCAAGAAAACCCATGATGGCATCATCAAGGGTTTGCATCCCGTATTTTTTCCCGGTCTGCATTACCGAGGCGATCTGGTAGGTCTTGCCTTCACGAATGAGATTGCGTACAGCCGGGGTGGCAATCAGGATTTCAAGGGCGGCGCATCGCCCTTTGATGTCAACACGTTTGAACAGGGTTTGCGAGACGACGGCCTTCAAGGCGTCCGATAAGGTGGATCTGACCTGCCCCTGCTGATTGGCGGGAAAGATTTCAATGATACGATCAACAGTCTTCATGGCATTCAAAGTATGCAGGGTACCAAAGACGAGATGGCCGGTCATCGCTGCCTCCATGGCCAGGGAGATGGTTTCCAGGTCGCGCATTTCACCGACCATGATGATATCAGGATCTTCACGCAGGGCGCCGCGAAGGGCGGCCGTAAAAGATTTGGTATGCTGGCCGACTTCCCGGTGATTGATGATACATTTCTGACTTTGATGCACAAATTCGATGGGGTCTTCAATGGTCAGGACATGATCTTTTCTAGTCTTGTTCACCTCATCAACAATGGCTGCCAGGGTCGTCGATTTACCGGATCCGGTGGGGCCGGTCACCAGGACAAGCCCCTTGGGAAGTTGGGCCAGACGGGAGACAACTTTGGGTAATCCCAATTGTTCGCAGGACATGATGTCGCTGGGGATTTCACGGAAGACGGCGCCGATTCCATGCTTCTGCTGGAAAAAGTTGCAACGGTAACGGGCAAGCCCGGGAATCTCATAACCAAAATCGATATCCCCTGATTCTTCAAAGGTTTTGATTTTTTCTTCTGGGCAGATCTCATAGAGCATTTTTTTTAATTCTTCATTCTCCATGATTTTAAATTTTACCCGCTCCATATCTCCACGAATACGGAGAATAGGCTGTTGGCCTGCCACCATGTGTAAATCCGAGGCGCCTTCATCGTGCATCAATTTAAAAAAAGCATCTATCTGAGCCATACCTGCACCTTGTCCATCAATTATGGTGTATTATTCCAGAGGAAAATGAGTTCATTGACATTAAGCCGTTGTGTAGAAAAGGTGTAACATTGAAAAACCATGACTGGCATAAGGCGCCCGGTCGCTCTTCATCCGTACCTCAAGGGCACTCCCTTCGGGGGACGTCTACTCCGCAATCGACATTATGGTATTTATAGCTGTTATAACGAAATGGTAAAGAATGTAGCAGTGGTAACAGCGAAGGTTATTTTGTAACGGCTCTTAAACTACAACGGTCTTTTTTAAATAATTGACTACACTGTCCACATCATCCATTACATCGATGAGTAAAAGATCATCTTTGTTTATTGTTCCATTTGTTACAAATATATCTTTAATCCACTCTAAAAGTCCACCCCAAAAATCACTGCCAATCAGAATGATAGGGAAGGGTTTAACTCTCTGGGTTTGGATAAGGGTCAGGGATTCAAAAAGTTCATCAAGTGAGCCAAAGCCGCCGGGCATGCAGATAAAGGCCATGGAGTATTTCATGAACATCACTTTACGCACAAAAAAATATTTGAAATACAAGGGGAAGTTAATAAATGAATTGGGTGCCTGTTCGTGGGGAAGGTCGATATTGAGACCAATGGAGATGCCGCCAGCCTCAAAAGCACCTTTGTTGGCCGCCTCCATGATACCCGGACCGCCTCCGGTGACGATTCCATAACCAGCCTGGGCTAATTTACCGGCAAGTTCTTCTGCTAGTTTGTAATAATGATTATCTTTTGTCGTTCTGGCTGAGCCGTAAATTGTTACCACCGGTACATCTATTGCGGACAGGGCGTCAAAACCATCAACAAATTCTGACATGATGCGAAACATCCGCCATGAATCGCCAACCACACTGTTATCCAGACAATACTTAGATTCCCTTTTTATCCGCCGTCGATCGCTATTCTGCATGTCGCGATAATCCTTTTCTCGATCTTGATTTTTATTTATTTTGTCTGGATTTCTGCTATATAGCTGCTGGCCTGTTTATGCCAGTTGGTCCCAGCCTCTTCATGGGTAAGTGTCTTGGAAAACCAATGTCTGGCTCTCATTTTTTGTCCTTTTTCCCAATAGATTAACCCCATCTGGAACCAGGCAGCTCCTTTTGTGCCTTTGTCTCTGAGGCAACAGCGAAGAGTCTCTCCGGCCACATCCAGGTAGCCGCAGCGAACCTGCGCTCTTGCGAGGCGAAGATAAAGCAGGGCCGGCATCGGGTTTAACTCAATACTTTTTTCGCAGAGTTTGAGGGCAATCTGGTCGCCTTCGTTGTTGTCAAGATAGGTCTCGCCCAACAGGCTCAGGGCATCTGCGTCAAATTCATCAAAACGTATGGCTCGTTGCAACCAGCTCATTGCCTCCCGAACCCGGCCCACTCCATGAAAAGATTCTCCGAGATAACGTAGCGCCCTGCCAGATCCGGGGTCGCTTTTTTTTGTATTATACCAAGGTGCCAGGATGTCGAGTGTCTCTTGATAGCGTCCTGTCTGACAGTAGCTTTTTCCAAGCTGGAAAGGGAGCTCATCTCTGACGTTGGCGCTATCCTGTTCGTCGTCAATATGGCATTTACTGGCATGTTTAAAAGCATCTACCGCCCCTGAAATGTTTCCCTGCGCTTCACGTCCAAGTCCCAGATTATACCAGGATATAAAATCATCATCTTTTACTGCCAGTGTCTTGAGAAAGCAGTCATTGGCCAAGCGGGGTCTGTTCATCATCGCGTAACAAACGCCAAGACTGTTGAGCAGGTTTACGTCCTGAGGTTGGATGGATAAGCCGCGTTTATATTCTTTGACAGCTCGGGGAAGATCGCCTTCTCCATAGAAAATATCACCACTGACATTTAAGCTCAAGGCGTCAAAGATTGTGAGCATGCCTTCTCCCAGTAAAGCTCCATGTAACAAGGCTTTTCGGCAATTGAGCACCATCTCTGATTTTTTAAAATCGTTGAATGGAAAAAAGGCAATACCCGCAGCCACGGCACTTTTGACTTTTTGGTCACGGGGTATCGATTGCATCATCTTTCTGACAAAAGAGAGCACCTTTCGGGTGTCAGTGCTTGGAAACAAAATATAGATGTCGTTATCTTGCCCCTTGAATTTTTTACTGTCAACCTGGTTCAGGATAATTTTATCATAGATATTGTCTGTGGCCTTGGCAGGGTGCAGTTGGATCAGGGCGAACTGATCCAACTGCATCCAATGGGGTTGGATCCTGGTCAGGATGGCTCGATCTGAGGCGTACAGGGGATGGCGCTGGGAATTTTGCAGTGAGCGATGAGTGCAGAAACTAAAAGGCCCTCTTTTGCAGGCCATCTGGAGGGCAAGCCAGGCTTCATCGAAGATTTGTCGGGTTTTAGCTTGTCTGTCATGATCTATTGCACCTTGACTGTACCCTACGTGAACACGTTTGAATTGCTCTTGCTTCAGGAAAGAGACCAGTAAAGGGCCAAGGCGTGCGGCAGAATCTTCATTATAGTTCCGGCAAAAGAAGGCAAAAACAGACTGGCCGATGTGATGCAGAGGGGCACGTTCTCCAACAAAGGACTTCAGTGCTGTCGCTGCACGCCGCACATGTTGCATCGCTTCCATGGCGGTGCGGGCCTGGGGATATATTTCCACCAAGACCAGGCCAGCATGTTCTCCTTCGGGAAAGGTGTCAAGCAATGTGTTCAGATGGGCACAGTTGAGAAGACCGGTCTGCGGATCGATACCCGCTTGTTTGAGTTTCAGAAATTCTTGCTGCAGGGTGTCGCGGATCTCTTGCAACCAATCGTGGCCAACCTTTTTTACAAGTAATGGGTCAATTCCGGTAACCAAGGCCACGACAATCTGTTCGTCATGAACCGAAAATGGAAAAAACAGGCAGTTCTTGTGGGCCACAGGTATATGAGTTTGTGAGGTGTTGAGGAAAATTTCCTTGAGCAGAGAACGTTGCGAGACGGCAACGGGTAAACCGTCCAGTTGCCAGGTGTCTTCAAGAAAATAGACATCAGTGGCTGTGGCTATTTTGTCTTTTATTACCTTGGAAAAAGGGAGGGAAAAGTTGCGGAAGTCCTGGCGTGAAAGGCTGTGATCGGCTGTAAATAGAGGGAAATGATGAATCACGAGAGCACACCTTGCTCCAGGAAAGTAAGTAAAGAAGTAGCCAGGTCAGGGACTTCATTATCGGCTACTGTTCTCATATCCAAGAGGAATAAATCGTCTTCAATCCTGCCGATGACAGGGATGGGGAGCTTGCGCAAGCCTTTTTCCATGGCGCTGATATTTATATGAAGAGGTTTGAAGGCAACGGCCCAGCTTGACAAGCCATGTTCAGGCATGGCGCCGCCACCCACGCGTGACATGGTGGAGCGCAGATACAGGGAACATACTGCCTTGCCGGTTGTATGGTGGATCCTGCGCATGAGTCTCTTGGCTCTTCTTTTTATCAGCTCAACAGGCTGGGTTAACATCCTGAGGGTGGGGACAGTGGTCAGAGCCTGATCCAGGTCATAATAATTTCGTAAAACTGCCTCAAGGGAGGCCAGTGTAAACTTGTCTATGCGCAGGGCACGATTTAATGGATTATGTTTGATGCGGTTAATAACTTCTTTTTTCCCGACGATAAGACCGGCCTGGGGGCCGCCAAGGAGCTTGTCACCACTGAATGTGACTACATCCACTCCAGCCTTGACAATCTGCTGGACAGTTGGCTCTGGCGGCAGGCCGAATGGAGAAAGATCGACCAGACTGCCACTGCCCAGATCTTCCACAACAGGCAGACCATTCGCATGTGCCAGCGTTACTAAATCTTCAGCCGAAACCTCGGATGTGAAACCGATGACCCGGAAATTTGAGGTGTGGACCTTGAGTAACAGGGCAGTTTCATTATTTATTTCTCTTTCATAATCAGCGAGATGGGTTCGGTTGGTGGCCCCAACCTCTACCAGATGAGCACCGCTCTTGGCGATTACATCAGGAATTCTGAACGAGCCACCGATCTCAACTAACTGGCCTCTGGATACAATCACTTGTTTGCCGCTGGCCAGGGTGTCCAGCACCAGTAATACGGCAGCGGCATTATTATTGACAACAAGGGCCGCCTCAGCCCCTGTCAGGTCGCAGATGATTCCCTCTACCAGGCTGTATCTGCTGCCTCGCTTGCCGGTGTTGAGATCAAATTCCAGATTGGTATAATAGGCACCGGCCTGTTGAAGGGCGTCAACCATAGGTGCGGAGAGTATAGAGCGGCCAAGATTGGTATGAATGACCACGCCTGTACCATTAATAACTCGTCGGAGATTCATCCGGCTTTTTAAGGTGATAGCAGCCAGAAGCCGCTCGTCCCATTGTCCGCGACTTAACAGGACGCAATCTTTGTCATCTGTTAAGATACGTTGCCGCTCTGAATCTATACAATGACGGACCGCCAGTTTGACAAGCCTGGCCGGGACCGATCCTGTCCTGCCACCCAAGCTGGCAAGGCATTCATCAATTTTTGGTAAGGCGCAAAGAAGTTGTTTTTTGTCAGTCATAAGGTCATACATGCAAGAGGTAAGGGGGCAGTATAATACATTGCTGGCTTGTTAAACAGAATACCATCAGCTATGTTACGGTTTCAACTGCTTAAAAGCAAACAATTTCCATAGAGGATGAACAAGATGGCGCCAATAAAAGAAAAAAAGTGATAAAGAGGGTATTGGTGTTCCTTCCGGTGTTTTTTTCATTGACATGGGTTTGTTGATTGAGTAGTTTGCCGCGGTCGCCGGGTGCGGCCCATTTGATGTGAGCCATCCGGGTAATGTAGGAAGCGACAGGGCAGTAAAAAGAATGACCGGGTTGAGAAAGTTATTGAC
>JANMTN010000349.1:0-6825 GCA_031390685.1 Desulfobulbaceae bacterium | reverse complement strand
CGGCTGCCTGCATCTGGATGGTCTGGCCGACAGCGGCGACGGCCTGCTCAGCGCCCGTCCCCGGGAACGCATCCTCGAGATCATGCGTGACAGCCATGCCGGGGCCATGGGCGTGATCGCCATTGCCGTGGTGCTCCTTGGCAAATACGCGGCACTCTCTTCCCTTTCCGCCCCGACCCTGATTGCCACCCGCATCGTTATGCCTCTGGCCGGTCGGTGCGCCATTGTCCTGACCATGGCCTGCCTGCCCTATGCCCGGGAGGGCGAAGGTCTGGGACGGCTTTTTTATTCGCCGTCCAGCCGCCGGGCCGCGCTGTGGGCCCTGGCCCTGCTGGCGGCCGTCCTCACCTGGGGCGGTTGGCGCATGGTTTTGTCCGTCTTGGCCGCCGTCATCCTGACCGTGTTCCTCTTCTCCCTCTGGTGCCGGAGCAAAATCGGCGGTGCCACCGGCGACACCCTGGGAGCTGTCTGTGAACTCACCGAGATGATGGTCGCCGTGGCCATGACCATCGGCCAGCAGGGAATCAACACCCCATGAAGAGCAAAATGCCACCATCACAATCAGACGCCACCGGCCATGGCGGCAATGTCCATGGACTGGCCAGGGACATGGGCATTGATGTGGCCACCCTGCTCGATTTCAGCGCCAATATCAATCCGCTGGGGCCGCCGGAGTGGCTGCGTCCGCTCATCAGTTCCGAGGTGGCCTCGCTGGTTCATTATCCCGATCCCTATGCCGACAAGCTGGTGCAGGCCATTGCCGACCGCTATCAGGTACCCGCAGAGTCGGTGGTGGTGGCCAACGGTACCACCGAGCTGCTCTACCAGCTGCCGAGGCTGCTTGACTGCGCCCAGGCCCTGATCCCCTCTCCATCCTATATCGATTATACCAAAGTGATGAAGCTGGCCGGGATGACAGTGCGCCCCTTCCTGCTCTTAGCTGAACGCGGATTCACACTCCAGCCTCAGGAGCTTGCGCCCCTGCTGACGGGCGGGGAGCTGGTGGTGATCGGCTCCCCCAATAATCCCACCGGGGCGCTGGTTGATCCGGACCAGATCATCCAACTGGCCAAGGGACATCCGGCCACACTCTTTCTCATTGATGAGGCCTTTCTCGATTTTGTTGAGGGCGGCAGGAGTGTGGCGCTTGCTACCGACAACATCATGACCCTCCATTCTCTGACCAAGTTCTATGCCATCCCCGGTCTGCGTCTGGGCTTCGGCATCTTTCCGCCCCGTATTGCCCGTCTGCTGCGCGAGCATCTGCCGCCCTGGACGGTGAACACCCTGGCCCAGGCTGTGGGTGTCAGGGCCCTGGCTGATCAGGACTACGCGGAGCAGTCCCGGATCTTTTGCCGCGAGCTGCGGACGGATCTTGTGCAGGAGCTGCAACGCTTTCCCGCCTTGCAGCTCTTCGATTCCGCCGCCAATTATCTGCTGTTGCGGCTGAGGGATGGCAGTGATGCCACAATCCTTGCCGCCGGACTGCTGGAGCGGAAGATCATGATCCGCACCTGCTCCAATTATACCGGGCTTGATGCGAGCTATTTCCGTATCGCGGTACGCACGGAGAAGGAAAACAGGGTGCTGCTTGACGCCCTGAGCGAGATACTGCAACCGCGTCCCGTAAAGGCGGTGAAATCTACCCCGAAAAAGGCGCGCCCTCTGATGTTTCAGGGCACCTCCTCCAATGCCGGTAAATCGGTGCTCACCGCCGCCCTGTGCCGGGTCCTGCTCCAGGACGGGGTGCGGGTGGCCCCGTTCAAGGCCCAGAACATGTCGCTCAACTCCTTTGTCACCCATGACGGGCTGGAGATGGGCTGGGCCCAGGTGGTGCAGGCCCAGGCCGCCCGTCTCGACCCGGATGTGCGCATGAACCCGGTGCTCCTCAAACCCAACTCCGATACCGGCAGCCAGGTCATTGTCCACGGGCGGTCAGTGGGCAACATGGATGTCATGACCTATCTCCGCTACAAGGAAACAGCCATGCAGGCGGCCCACGCCTCCTATGACAGTCTGGCCGCCGACTACGATGTGATCCTGCTCGAAGGGGCTGGTTCGCCGGGTGAGGTCAATCTCAAGCGCCACGATATCGTCAACATGGGGATGGCCCGGTACGCCCAGGCCCCGGTGCTGCTGGTGGGCGATATCGACCGGGGCGGGGTCTATGCCTCTTTTGTCGGCACCATGGAGGTGCTGGCGGAGTGGGAGAGGGCGCTGGTGGCGGGTTTTGTGGTCAACCGCTTCCGGGGCCAGGCCTCGCTGCTGCAAGCTGCCCACGACTATGTGACCGCCCATACCGGCAGAGAGGTGCTGGGAGTGGTGCCCTATCTGAAGAATCTGGGCATTCCTGAGGAAGATTCGGTCTCTTTCAGGGAAGGCCTCTTTCAGAGCGATAGGCCAGCGGCTGACCATGTGGAGATTGCCCTGATCAGTCTGCCCCACATCTCCAATTTTACCGATATCGAACCCCTGGCCGCCGAACCCGATGTCTTTCTGCGGGTGGTGGAACGGGCTGAAGATCTAGGGCGGCCGCAGGCCATCATCCTGCCTGGTTCCAAGAATGTGATCCACGATCTGGCCGTGCTCAGGTCCTGCGGTCTGGCCGCCGCCATCCAGAGGCTTGCGGCCGAGGGCTGTGAGATTATCGGGGTCTGCGGCGGCTATCAGATGCTGGGGACGACCATCGAAGATCCACTGGCCATCGAGTCCGATCAGGGCGCAATCGAAGGGCTTGGCCTGCTCCCCATGACCACGGTGCTTGCCGCCGACAAGAGGCTGGTCCGTCAGCAGGGGACGCATCGGGAGTCCGGCCAGCCGGTGCATGGCTACGAGATCCATCACGGCCGCTCGCAGACCGACCTGCCGCCAACGCTGGCCTTTACCGACGGCACAGGCTGCGGCGCCGTAGATGCCTCCGGCCGGATCTGGGGCAGCTATCTGCACGGGATCTTCGATTCCGACCCCTTCCGCCGCTGGTTCATCAACCGCCTGCGCCAACGCCAGGGCCTTGCGCCCCTGTCCGGCATCCCCGCCCCCTACGATCTGGAACCCGCCTTCGACCGCCTGGCCGCAACCGTCCGCGAGAGTGTGGACATGAACCGGATCTATCAGCTCCTGGGGATGTGATCATGGGTTATTATTCACAGATCAGATAGATGATTTGCTTTGGATACGGTAAATAAAATCTTAACTATCACGGAATCAATATGAATACACCTCCCCCTAGGCCCTTAACGATGATTCGCGAGTTCCAGCTGGCCGACTGGTTTACTCTCGCGAATGCTGTCTGCGGTATAGGGGCGATATTCTCCACTATGACGTACCTGCAAACCGGCGAGATCAGGCACGTCTACTTTGCCTCTGCTCTGGTGTTCGCTGCCTTGATATTTGATATCCTGGATGGCCGTATAGCCAGATGGCGGCAAATGGCGTCAGTGATGGGTCGAGAACTCGACTCCCTCGCCGATGTTATTTCCTTCGGCGTCGCCCCGGCGATTATAGCTTACGGTTGCGGTATGCAGGGCCTATACGACCGCATCGTCTTGGCCTACTTTGTCGCCTGCGGGGTCTCGCGTCTGGCCCGTTACAACGTCACCGCCGAAACGCTGTCCGCGGGCGGCGACAAGGTGAAGTACTTTGAAGGAACACCTATCCCGACCTCCCTCCTCCTCGTCTTGCTGATGGCGACCGCAGCTTCGTTCGGCGCGGTCCACCAACATCTCTGGTTTGGCCAAGTCATGCTTGCCGGTTTCAAGCTCCATCCCCTCGTCCTGACCTTCGCCCTCTCGGGCTCGCTCATGATCAGCCGAATCCGCATTCCAAAGATATGAAGCGGGCAGCACGTTGCCGCGAGAGGGTTCTGGCTTGCATGTCTTTGACAACTATGTCCCCCGGGAAACGATATCGCCAAGGTTTATATCAAGCTTTCTTACCCGCGAGCCGGCCCCGCTTTATTCCGGGCAATCAGGTCTCCCTGTTACGCAACGGAGATGCCTATTTCCCCGCCATCGAAGCGGCGTTCGACCGGGCAAGGCACGAAATTTATCTTGAAACCTATATTTACGAAGATGACGCCATCGGGCGGCGGATTGCGGAGGCGCTGCAGCGGGCTGTCCAGCGCGGGGTAAAGGTCTGGGTGCTGATCGACGGCTACGGGTCCAAGGACCTGCCGGGGAGCGTGCTGGGCCGCCTGCGGGCGGGCGGCGTGGGGACGCTCATCTACCGGCCCCAGATATCCCTCTGGACGTTTCGGCGCAAGCGCCTGCGCCGAATGCATCGGAAAATCGTGGTCGTGGATCGGGAAATCGCTTTTGTCGGGGGGATCAATATTATTGATGACAGGGGACCGACGGGCGATATGCCCCCTCGCTACGACTATGCAGTAGCCGTGGAAGGGCCGCTGGTGGACGAGATCCGCCTTTCCGTCCAGCGGCTGTGGTCAATGGTGGCATGGCATCATTTTCGCAAAGGGACGGGGCGGGGCGGGGCACTGCCTGTTTCAACCTCAGCCGGGGGACAGATGAGCGCGGCATTTCTGGTGCGGGACAATATCCGCCATCGCCGGGACATTGAAGCGGCATATCTGCGGGCGATCGAGCTGGCGGAATCAGAGATCATTATAGCCAATGCTTACTTTTTTCCGGGGCTTGATTTTCGGCATGCGCTTATCAAGGCGGCCGGGCGCGGCGTACGGGTGGTTTTGCTGCTGCAGGGGAGGGTGGAATATCTTCTCCAGCATTATGCCACGCGGGCGCTCTATGGCAATTTCCTCGATGCCGGCATTGAAATTTATGAATACCGCAAGAGCTTTTTGCACGCCAAAGTGGCGGTGATCGACGGCCATTGGGCAACGGTGGGGTCTTCGAATATCGATCCGTTCAGTCTGCTGCTTTCACGCGAAGCGAATGTTGTCGTGGACGACGAAAAATTCGCCGCGACTCTGACCCAAAGCCTGAAACTGACAATGGAAACCGATGGCCAGCGGATCTTCAGGGACAACTGGAAACAGCAGCCTGCTAGTTTACGATTCATGAGCTGGCTCAGTTATGGTTTGCTGCGTTTGATGATGGGAATCAGCGGGTATGCCCGTGAAAATAGCAGGGCAAGGATCGTGCGAACACCCGCCCAGGAGGAATGAGGGGAAAGACAAGGCAAGTGCGCGTTCCCGCGCGCGCCTGCCTTCATAACTCCGGCGCCGAGGCGCTCGCTTTACTCCGGGCGCGATGGCAATTTCTCTTGCCGGGATGGGTATTTTCTATAGGGGAAAAAGGGGACAGACCACGGTTTACGAGAGGAAATAGCAATAGTTCAGGGTCAAGTATCGAAAAATAATTTTTTTTGTAAAGTGATCACTTGTATTTCGCCTTCAGTGTTATAACATTGTTATAATAAATTTGGAGGTGTAAAAATGAGAACGGTATTACGTAAGGTGGGGAATTCACGCGGGGTGTTGATACCTGCCGCTTTTTTGGCGGAGTGTGGTGTTGGCTCAGAAATCGAGATGCGGCAGGAAGGCCGGGGGCTCGTTATTGAGCCGGTCAAGACCGTGCGGCTCGGGTGGTTTGATGGCTATCAGGCTGAAAATGAGATTGACGCGTGGGAAGAGGAGATGACGCTAACACCCATTGAAAGTGAGGACTGGCAGTGGTAAGGTGTGGAGAGGTGTATTGGGTTAATCTTGACCCGACCGTGGGAACGGAGATAAAAAAAACACGTCCGGCCCTGGTGGTTTCCCCCGATGACATGAACGCGGCGTTACCCCGGGTGATTGTCGCCCCCATTACCAGCAAGGGACAACCGTTAGGATGCCGACCTGAGGTCGTCCTTGATGGCAAATCTGCCCGGATTTTACTGGACCAGGTGCGCTGCGTTGACAAGAAATGCCTGGCCGGTAAACTCGGGGAAATTGAGCTGGCCTTGTGGCACCCGATTTTGCTGGAAATGCTGGCGTAACTGGCAGCTCTGGTTGGTAATCTCGAAAAGAGGGGAGTATTCCGGGATTTTTCAAAGCATTTGTCAGATATAATGCCATGAGGTACGATAAAATTACTTCTCAATGGAAAATATGAAGACAATAGATAAGTTTTCTCGACAACTTCAAGACATCACGAGCAAAAATGGGGCGTTGAATGTTCGCTTGTTCGGTTCCATGGCCAAAGGGACAGCTACCCCCTCCAGTGATCTTGACCTGCTTGTTGATCTGGCACCGGGCAGGGATCTGTTTGATCTTATCGGCATGAAACAGGAAATTGAGGCTCTTACCGGCTTGAAGGTTGATATTGTTACCGAGCGCAGCCTGAGCAAACATCTTCGGGAAAAAATTCTTCATGAAGCCAGACCATTATGAAGGAAGATCGGGTCTATTTGCTCCATATTGCAGAGGCTATTGCAACCATCCAGGATTATGTCTCAACTGGCAGGGATGATTTTTTTGCCAAAAGAATGATTCAGGATGCCGTTATTCGTAATCTTGAAATCATCGGGGAAGCTGTCAAAAACATCTCTCCTGTTACTCGCCAGAGCGCGCCGGAAGTTCCATGGCAAAAGATTGCCGGCTTACGGGATGTCCTCATCCATGATTATTTTGGGGTTGATCTTGAAAGTGTCTGGCTTGTCGTGGAAAATCGCTTACCGCCACTCGCTCTGGATATTGCTTCGCTTCTTGAGAAAAGATAACCGGAATGGAATAGGGGGAGTGTCCCTAATTTTTTTTTGCTTCCTTTGCTTCTTGAAAATACCCATTAAGGATAAAATCTATGCCTGGATTTGAAATTATAGGTCACGGGAAAGACAGTGGAAGAAAAAGAAAACGCACATATTTTG
>JANMTN010000313.1:0-4661 GCA_031390685.1 Desulfobulbaceae bacterium | reverse complement strand
AAAAAAATCGCCTCCCTTGAAAGGGAGGCGGTCTGTCTGTGGCGCCACTTATGGGGCGTTCTTGTTCCCCTCTCTTCCAGGGATCAATTGTCAGCCCGAAATGAAGTCAACTACACCTGTTATTTCTTCTTCGCCTTGCCGGTCTTGCATGCACAGCCACAACCAGCCTTCGGCTTGACACAGACGGATTCTTTCAAATTCTTGCCAACATTGAATTTCACGACCTTCCTCTCAGCAATCTTGATCTCCTTGCCGGTCTGAGGATTACGGCCGATACGGGCTGCCCGCGTAGCCACCGAAAAAGAACCGAACCCGATAAGGGTAACACTCTCATCATTTGCCAGTGCCTTAGTAATGACATCCAACACTGATTTCAGGGTTTTCTCTGCTGCAACCTTGGTGAGACCTGCTGATTCGGCAACCTTGCTGACGAGTTCTGCTTTGTTCATGCTCTTTCTCCTTTTGGTTTTATGGTGATGTGAAACAACTATCCATCATAATGACAAAATGATGGTACGAATGCAAGCAGGAAAAGAGGTACGGGGGCGATCTAACATTTCCAACTCAGAAACATGATACTTACAGCCGGTAACAACAGTAGCATAACAATACCGAGGCAGCCGCCTTTACCGTTTTTTCGCTCTCGACCCTGCTTCTCAAACTCCTCATAGATAATAAAATCAAGAGCATCATCATCGGCAAAGATGTCATCGGGCCTGTCATAGGGCATAGGGCTTACTGTGCTGGCCTTGAAGTGAGGGAGTATTTACAAACAATATAGGCATGTTGACTTTCCGATGCGCTGTCAAACACGTTCCCGCTCGCCTTTCCTCTCCCTGCAGCAGAGCTGCGGTCAGCCACAGTAAACCCCGGCACACTGTTCGAAATCTTGATGATTTCTTGATAACTTCGCCATGAGTTTTGACCCCATCTTTTCGGCATAGGTCCGGAGGCCATTTGTTTCGCCGTGGCCATTTCGACAACAACAGGCGTATTCTTCAAAATGCTGGCCGGGGCTATCTCCGATATCATCGGCCGGCGACGTACCATGCTGATCGGCCTGGTATTCTTTGCCGTCATCCCTTTTCTCTACCCGCTGGTTCATTCCCCTCTCATAACAATAAGGTGACTTACAAATGGATACTGTACCCGTTTCCAAAGAGGAAGTGACAGAACAGGCAACGCCTACTTTCAGGGAGGCTTCTATGTTCTGGCTGAAAATCGGCTGGATCAGTTTTGGCGCTCCGGCGAGCCAGATTGCGGAAATGGAGCGTTTGGTCTACTCTGGTACCTGTTCGGTTTTTAATACGTTGCATACATAAAGATTCTTATCAGCTTGATTATCATGCAAAAATCCCATAAACTAATTCTATTCGAGTCTGACTGCATGGAGATGAAAAAGACTGCCAGATATCTGGAATAGTTAGCGAGGGCTGAAACATGAGAAACATGTGGTTTGCCGGTTCGATATGTGCAGCTCTGATGTTGGGCCGCCCCGCATACGCCGATTCCCTGACGCTGGAGGAATACCTGTCGCAGGTTCGCCAGGCAAACCCTGCTATTCAATCCACTCAGTTTCGCACCAAGGCATTTGAAAGCCGCGTTGACCCGGCAGGCGCATTGGACGACCCGTTCATTGCCATGGGTGTGGATGAAGTTGCATTTGGAAGCGAACCAGGATACGTCACCCGCTACCAGGTCAGTCAGGCCATCCCTTTTCCTGGAAAACTGTCCACCAAATCAGCCATTGCCGTAGACAGGGCAAGCTCCGCCAGCAGCGATGCGGAAACCTTGAAGAGAGAAGTGACCGTTCTCGCAACGCAGGCATTTTTTCGGGTCTATTACAATCTGAAAGCGCTCGAACTGAACAGCAGGCTGCAAGAAATCATTCAAGGCACTGTCGCCAGCACCAAGTCCCGCTATGAAACGGGGGGTGAAGGTCACCATGAGCTGCTGCTCGCAAAAATCGAAATTTCTACGTTCGATGTAGACAGACTCAGACTTCAAAGAGAGCAGAAAACATTACAAGCCGTTTTTAACGAACTCAGGGGAAAAACCGCTGACACGCCGCTTGGCGACTTGTCGGTCACGTTTTCCGACAGGGGCCTGGTAGAAAGCGAACTACCGTCGCTGGCCAGCCAGTCCGAACTCAAATCGCTGGATTCTTTCGTGACGCAGGCTGAAAAGGAAGAAAAGCTCGCCGGGTTGGCCTATTATCCTGATTTCGTCATTCAGGGAATGGCGATGGACCCCAGTTCCGACATGATGGATGCCAGATCCAATTGGGGCGTAATGGTGGGGGTTAATATTCCGCTTTATGCAGCGCAGAAACAATCCAAGCTGTTAAACGCCACAATACAGGACAAGAAGGCCGCAATCCAGGAGAGAAGCAGCCTGGAGAACCGCCTGAATACAGAGCTGATTGCCGCAAAAGAACAGTTTAAAACCGCAAAAGACGTCGTGGAGCTTTATAAGAGCACGGTGATGCCGACCACGAATCTGGCGGTCAGCAACGCGAAGTCGAGCTACGTGGCGGGCCGCCTGCTTCTGACGGAATATCTGGATACGCTCAAGGTGCAGCGTACACAGGAACTGGAATACCTGGCAGCGCAAATTGATATTGAACTTGCCAGAACAAGGCTGAAAGAACTTCTTTCTGCCCCTCCCGTTCTACGGTTAGCACCAACGAAGCCGAGTCTTTTTGGGGGACGGGATATGGGCGGCGGCATGGGGTCTGATACCGTAAATATGGGTGACGGCATGAGCGGCCCTACGCGAAAACCCAAATCATCTTCCGGTCCTATCGACAGCGGCGGTTCCGGAATGGGAGGGATGTGATGCGCATACTGTTCATTTGCATGTTTTTGTGCTTCAGCGCGAGCGCCTTCGCCCAGCCTCATAGCGGGCATGACGAGACTGCCACGCCAGAGGCGCAAGACGCCCAGGCACAGAGTGGAAAAGCAATATCCAAAACGGAAGAGGCGCGCGTTCCCATTGAAGTGCCAGTCGAAAAGCAAGCAAAAATCGGACTTAGGGTGGCAAAGGCGGAAAGGAAAAAAGTCGAGCATACGATCCGCACCGTCGGCACGGTCATGGCAGACCAGGCAAAGGAGGTGCGCGTCCATACAAAAATAAAAGGATGGATTGAGCGGATGCATGCTGATTCTGTCGGAAAGCCGGTAAAAAAGAACCAGCCGCTTTTTGACCTCTACAGTCCCGATCTTGTCGCCACGCAGGAAGAATATCTGGCAGCGCGGCAGCAAGGGGCTATTGGCCGGGAAATTGCCGCTACCGCACGTAACAGGCTGCAATTATGGGGCGTCCCTCAAGCCGAGATTCAAAGGCTTGAGAAGACGGGAAAGGTCAACCGCGCCGTCACGTTCAATTCCCCCGCCGATGGATTCATTATTGAGAAAATGGCGGTTCAGGGAGTGTACATTACCCCGGAAATGGAACTTTATCGCATTACGGATCTGTCGCGCCTGTGGATCATCATTACTCTTTACGAGTACGATGTCGCTGTTATTTCCGAAGGGGATGAAGCAGTTATCAGTCTACCTTATGACCCCGATAAACTCTTTACAGGTAAAATCAGCTATATCTATCCGGAAATTGAAGTAGAAACGCGGACTGCGAAGGCTCGTATTGAAGTGGGTAACCTGGACCAGCGTTTGAAGCCGGGAATGTTCGCCAATGTTGAGCTTAAGAAAAATCTGGGCGAGTCCATTGTTGTGCCCGCCGATGCGGTTCTTGATACCGGAATAAGAAGCATTGTTTTCGTGAAGACTGGCATTTCCCGTTTTGAACCCAGAGAAGTCAAGGTCGGCCCCCGGGTTGAAAATGACTTCATTATTCTTTCCGGATTAGAAAGCGGGGAAGAAGTCGTCATAAGCGCCCATTTCCTGATTGACGCCGAAAGCAAGTTTCAGGCCGCGATCCAGAAGGGAGCTTCTTCCCAAGCTGGTCATGGTGGGCATGGAGGGGAATAAACGAATATGATCGGTAAAATCATCGCATGGTGCGTAACAAACACCCGGTTTACCCTGATATTCGCTGTACTTTTGGGGTTATGGGGGATGTATTGCCTGAAAAACATCCAGGTAGACGCCATTCCCGACCTGTCTGAAACTCAGGTCATCATTTTTACGGAGTGGATGGGCAGAAGCCCTGACCTGATCGAGGATCAGATCAGTTACCCGCTCATAACGGCCATGCTGTCAGCACCAAAAGTATCCGTGGTGCGCGGTTTCTCTATGTTCGGCATGTCCTTTGTCTATGTCATTTTCGAGGACGGAACGGATATTTACTGGGCACGGTCACGGGTTGTAGAGTATCTGTCGAAGCTGGCCGGGCAGTTGCCTGAAGGAGCAACGCCCTCCATCGGGCCTGACGCCACGGGAGTCGGCTGGGTTTTCCAATATGCATTGGTTGACCCAACAGGAAAATATGACTTGTCCGAAATCAAAACATTTCAGGACTGGTATTTGAAATATTGGCTGACGTCCGTTCCCGGCGTCGCCGAAGTCACCAGCGTTGGCGGTTTTGAAAAACAGTATCAGGTTGAAGTTGATCCCAACAAGCTGGCCGCGCTCAATATTCCGATTCAGAATGTCATAAGCGCCATACGCGAAAGCAACAAGGATGTCGGCGGGAGGACATTG
>JANMTN010000306.1:0-36386 GCA_031390685.1 Desulfobulbaceae bacterium | reverse complement strand
TGGCGTTGGCCGTTGAGGCCGATCAAACCGGGGCTGGTCCGAGGGTAGACCGACGGTGGTTTGCCGTTGTCGGGGGCGCCGACCGAAAAGCCATCGCGGGCCACCTGCCGATAGTCACGGCAATGGATCGCTGTTTCTCAGGATTCCACGCCTGAACTTGAAAAGACTTACTGCCCTTATCGGTTATGGTCAGTCGTAGACCAGCAGTTGACAGATCGTAGTAATAGGCTCGCTTGCCGGTCTCAGCCGGTTCTATTTTGCGTAACCGCTCATCGGTGAAATTGAATTTATTTTCCTTGGTCATGGGCTCCCTCGTGTCAGAAAAAAGTTTTCTAAGCCATTTTTCCCTATAAAAAACAATGATTCAGAGCAATTTTCAGTCATTACGTGTGTCGTAGGTCTTTTTACGTGACATGCCGGTGACATGTGGAAGGGTAAAAATAGGCTTATTTCGTCTTAGATGATACAACAACGATGGGATAAATCAAGAGGTAAATATAAGAAGATACAAAATAAATATGTTTTGATATTTTTGGGTATTTGTCGGAAATAGAGACTGAAAATCCGTGTGTCCCTGGTTCGATTCCTGGTCCCGGCACCATTTGTTTGTTAGGATTGTGATAGAATATGTTAATATTATTAGCTATTCTATAGTTTTAGTAAAATGTACATTTTCTGTATATTTTTTATCTCGAACCCTCGTTGAATATTGTATTCGACGAGGGTTTTTTTATGTCTACCCGTTTTTCTCATTGTTTTTATGAGGTCGGTCGTTGATGGACTTGCCAATGAATTATGCCGCTTTCTTTACATCCTATAAAACCGGCACTTGACGGTCGCCGGAGAAAATAGTCAATTCTTCTGTCTCCTCCTCTGGTGGTTCCAGAAGTTCCCCATGCATTGCATAATCCCCTGAATTTTTTCCATGGTTTGAGAACGGCAACTTCAGTAATCCAGGATGGTGTTGATGCCTCGTTTGCTGAAAACTTGCACCTGGTTGCCAATCAATTTCACGTCTTTTTTCCAGAATTCCTTTGTGAAGTGGTCATCCTGTATTTTGATATGGTTGTCTCCAATTGGTTGTATTTTCCCTTTCATTGAGTATCCATTTTTTCCAACCTACTTCATATTGCTTATTGTCTGCCCTCTATAATTCAAGAAAACATAAAAAAGGTCATATAAGGCCATTGGTTAAATGGAACCATTTTTCTTATGGCTGCTCATGATAGTCCGGCAAATACCATTTTAGTTAATTATTCCTAAAAATTAAGAAGATAGGTGACATGACATTAAGCGTTAGGAACTTGGTACAAATGTTGCTTGTCTTGTATGCTGAAATAGCATACGGTTATGTGTAGAGGCTACGCAACGACCCATAAGGGGAATAAAATTCAGAAAGGAGACTGTCATGACAAGTAAAAATTACTGCAGGATTATGGACATGGAACTGACTGGTTGGAAGGCAAAGCTCTATGATGTCATCAGCAAAATTGACAGGTTACCTACCGGTGACAAACAGAAAATGTATGAGGATGTAAATGCCCTTCATATCATCATGGCAGAGCTGGATGAGAAGATTGATCAACTGAGAACCAGTTGTCCCATTGATTGGAAGCCGGAAAAAGAGAAGATAGCCTCGAAACTGGCCGATCTCGGCAGCAAGTATGGTCGTACAGCCAATCAGCTCTTTGATTATGACATTGGCGGATAAGGGGCTATTTATAAATGAGCTGAAAAACTGTTGGCAGGCAATTGAATGCTTACCAGCAACTGTGGTGAATACCAGGATGATATCAAGCGTTCAGAGGAAGAAGACTCTTCCTCTGCTCTCGCAAGTCATATCTCAAAGGGTGTGCCCTTTACAAAAGCCTCTATGATCCGAAATCTCTCACTGAGGCCTATAATCTTTTGCAGGATAAATCTTCAGCCAGTCAATGAGCGAAGCGAGTGTGTCCATATCGTGGTTTATTTATTGGGTAGTCTTGCAATGTAACACGACAACAAGGAGGTAAGCCTAAACCATGCCAACTATTGAAAGTGGTGGAAAACAGATTGCCATTGATAACAAGGGGTTTCTGGTCAACCTTGATGATTGGACTGAAGGTATTGCTCAGACTATAGCCCAACGGGAAGGATTGACTGCTTTAACTGATGAGCAGATGACAATAATCAAATTTCTACGCGAATATTATAAGACCTTCGCCTCCTTTCCTATCTTGAACTATGTATGCAAAAACATCCATCGACCGAAAGAATGTGTAAATGAGCAATTCGTCAATCCGAAAAAGGCGTGGAAGATTGCTGGCCTTCCTTTATTAGACGGTATTCATTTTGTAACGATGGATGGAGGTAAGCATTATTTGATGGAAGAGTGCTGCTAAACGTCCAATCTGAACTACGAGAAGGTCAATACCTGCCTGAATCTCTGTTTGGCGGATGTGATGACCGCCATCAGTTTAGCAGGTCTGAGCCTTTGGAAATCATTAACTCTCAACCTCAGCAGGAGGAACCACCATGCTCAAACAGAAAGATATGGAAGATTCTATGCTTTATGCCCACAATAATTTTATGGATAATCTTGAAAAAAGTCTCGACATTTTAGCAGGGGAACTTAAACAGGCCAAGGAGATGACCTCCATATGCAACGACGAGTGGTGCAACGCCACTGAATCTTTTATCGATGATATGCACAAGAACCTCTATGCCATCAGTGAGCCTCGCTGGCTCCCCGAAGCAGACTCCCGCAGACTCAAACAATTGCGGACAAGAATTCGCGATCTCTACAGAGATTTCGCTCATGTCAAAGGAGGCCATTCCTGACCCGTGTTACTATGCAGGGATTATTGCGGAAAGTATACGCGTACCAAGTGTGTTGGCGCCATGCAGACTGCTTTACTCTCTGCTGTCCGCCCGGTCGCACTCTTGGGCTTATCTTGTTAGCC
Source organism: Desulfobulbaceae bacterium (assembly GCA_031390685.1). Taxonomy (GTDB): domain Bacteria; phylum Desulfobacterota; class Desulfobulbia; order Desulfobulbales; family Desulfocapsaceae; genus UBA2270. Next base: position 33,444 of record JANMTN010000306.1, on the reverse strand, counting down.
TGTTTGTAACGCGCACATAATTATCAGCGATGGAGGTACAATGGATATCAGAACATGGGAAGGAGATAAGGTGAAGATCATGGTGGACTATGATAAGTGTAACGGCAACGGTGCCTGTGCGGAAATCTGTCCGACCAGTGTCTACGAGATTCAACAGGGGAAGACGGTTCCCATTGCCATTGATGAGTGTATTGAATGTTGTGCCTGTGTTGAAAATTGTCCGATGGAGGCGATTGTGCATTCATCCTGTTAGCACCCCATGCCTGGCCTACAGGCGTGGGTATCTGTTACGGCAAGACCACGGGAGGCAAAAGAAAATTCAGTGGGAAGCCAGTGCTTGATTAATTCCTGAGCCGAGCAAAGGTGGAAAATAAAGTAATTTATGACCGGAGTGCATTGAAGGAAGCGATTAATATTGGCGAAATACAACTGAGAGTGATTCGGTCCCGGAAGCTGTCGGATAGGTGTTAGCCGTTACAAAAGTAGGCACAACCCTCTACCCCTCAAGGAAGCCTCTGAATATCCATGGAAAAATTATTCTCAGAGTTCATGGACAAAACGAGCCTATCCGTAGCGTCTTCTTTAACAGGCCGCTTTGGCCGCAATGATATCAAAATCAGAGAGGAATTCAGTCATGACTGAAAAATTACAAATTTATAAGTGTGAAATCTGTGGGAATATTGTGGAAATGCTTCACGCGGGCGAGGGTGAGCTTGTCTGTTGCGGAGCGCCGATGAAGCTGTTTCAGGAGAACACCGTTGACGCGGCAAAAGAAAAGCATGTCCCCGTGATCGAAAAGATCGAGGGCGGTTTCAGGGTAAAGGTCGGTAGTGTGGCCCATCCCATGGAAGATAAACATTATATTGAGTGGATTGAAGCGATTACTGAAGACGGCAAGGTATACCGGCAGTTTCTCCATCCCGGAGAAAAACCGGAGGCCGTCTTCAAAATCGATGCAAGCAAGATAACCGCTCGGGAATATTGTAATTTACATGGTCTGTGGATGGGATGAACATGTTCGAATTATTCATTACATATATGGAGAGAGTGCTATGAATATTTATGACTTTGCCATGCAGATGGAAAAAGATGGAGAAAAGTTTTACCTTCTACTTGCCGGCAATTGCCAAGTGGAAGGTATTGCCACTATTTTTACCATGCTGGCGAACGAAGAGGTGAAGCATTACAACACTATTGCCCAATTACAGAACCATGCTGAAAATTCTTCGCTGGTGAAAACAACAGTTCTGGAAAATGTGAAAAACATTTTTATCAGAATGAAAGAGGAAAAAGCCGATGTGCGCTTTGATTCTTCCGAGCTCGAATCATACCGAAAAGCAATGGCCATTGAGGAGATGAGTTGGAAGTTTTATCTGGACAAGGCTGCCGATGCTGGTGAGGAAGATGTGAAACAGATATTCTTGCGTCTTGCCGGCGAAGAAAAAAAGCATTTGCGGATAATGGAAAATATCGTCGAATTCGTTGCAAGACCGGAACCGGGAAACTGGCTTGAAAATGCTGAATGGCACCATCTCGATGAGTATTAAGGGTATTCGGCGGTCATGGTGATTTTTTGCAAATACATAAACTATTAATATTGGGAGATCGGTATGAAAAAGACACTTATTCTGGTAACGGCGTTGATGATGACAGGAGGTTTGACCTTGGCCTATGCCGCGAGCGTAGATAAAGGGAAAGCCCTTTTTGAAAGCCCGAGCCTTGGCGGTGGTACCACCGGGAAAAGCTGCAGTACCTGTCACGAGGGTGGGGAGGATCTAGGTAGTGACTTGTTTGACCGCAAGCAATTCACCATCATGAAGATGGGCAAGAAGACCCTGGCCGAAGTCATCAATGTCTGTATTGAAAAGCCCTTGGGCGGTGTTGCCATTGACACCCAGGGCCAAGAAATGGAGGATTTGATCGCCTACATGAAAACTTTGGTAACCAAGCCGGTAATGAAGAAAATGCCGAAAAAGGTTGAAGGCTACTGAGTTCTGAGCATGGTCCCACATGTTTTATTGAGTCTTTAAGAGAGAAAGGATGCTGTCTGTGTTTCTGGCATCAGCATCCTGCTGGTTAGATGAAGTTTAAGAAAATAACAGGAGGCTTACCATGTATTCAAAAGAAGTATTGTGTGAAAAAATTATCGCCCTTTACCCTGATATCGGCAAATGTGGCATCGATGTCAGTGTTGAGTTTGATCCAAAAAAGAATGTATGGCTGGTTGACCTGAAAAAGGGCAAACACGAACTCAAGCATCATTTGGAAATACCGGATGCCGATGCCTGCATGGAAAACAAACAATGTGTCTCCCTGGGCCTTGAGGTCGATCAGCTCAAGAAGAATATCGAGGGGCGGCAGTACTAGCTTTTCGTCATCAGAAAGAGGGTATTATGGTTATGGATTACTCCATCAAGATTGGAGGTGAAGCGGGCCAGGGTATCCAGACCATTGGTGATGCCCTGGGGCGAGTATTCACCCGCTCCGGATATTACGTCTTTTCCCATCAGGATTATGAATCACGCATCCGCGGTGGACACAACTTTTACCAGATACGGCTTTCGAGCCAGCCCCTTGCCGCTTCCAAGAACAAGATTGATATTCTCGTGGCCCTTGATCAAGAAAGCATCACCAGCCATGAGCACGAACTGACAAGCAACGGCAGGATCATTTATGACGCTTCTGCACTCAAGTTCAAGAGCGAAAGCCCTGTTTTTTTTGAAATTGCCTTTGAGAAGCTGGCACTGGAGCAGGGCGGCGACAAGATCATGGCCAATACGGTCGCTACCGGCGCCGTGCTCGGTATGCTTGGGATGGGACTGGATATTTTTCTGGAACTCATTGCCGACACCTTCAAGAACAAGGGCGATCAGATTGTTCTTGCCAACAAGAACGCCGCGCAGGCAGGGTATCAGTATGCCAGACAACATTGCGACAAATGTACCTTTGCCGTCGCCACCGATGAAATAAAACAACGGATGCTGATCGGGGGAATCGAGTCTATTGCGCTCGGAGCACTTGCCTCGGGATGCAAGTTTTATTCGGCTTACCCCATGACACCGTCCACTGGCATTATGAATTATCTTGCATCAAAGGAAGGTGAGTACGGCGTTATTGTCGAGCAGGCTGAGGATGAGATTGCCGCTATTAATATGGCCCTCGGCGCATCCTATGCAGGGGTGCGCGCCATGACCGGTACCTCGGGCGGCGGTTTCGCCTTGATGGTGGAAGGACTTTCGCTTGCCGGCATGACCGAGACGCCGCTTGTAATCGCTATGGGACAACGGCCAGGCCCGGCAACTGGATTTCCGACGCGGACTGAGCAGGGAGACCTCGAGTTCCTCCTGTCTGCGGGGCACGGTGAATTTCCTCGCGTCATTTTTACGCCCGGAACTCCTCAGCAGGCATTTTATCTCACGAACAAGGCCTTTGATATCGCCGAAAAATATCAGATTCCCGTCTTCATACTCTTCGACACCTATCTTGCCGATTCCCAGTGGACCTTCGACAGCTTCGATCTGAGCCAGTTGCGATACCGTGATTACCGCTTGCGGGGAGATGCCTTTAAGGATCAGCACGACTATAAACGCTATGTATATACCAACACAGGGATCTCCCCCCTCGCCGTGCCGGGAGACGCCAGTCATGTCGTGGTTGTTGACAGCGACGAGCATGATGAGGATGGTCATCCTGTCGAGGATGCCGCCACCAGGGTCAGGATGGTCGCGAAACGCCTCTTCAAGAAACTGCCGCTCATCAAGAGCGAGATCGCGCCACCCGACCTTTACGGAGACCAAGAGGCGCGTGTAGTCCTTACAGGGTGGGGTTCAACATATGGTGTTATGAAAGAAGTTGTTGATGAACTGGCAAAATCAATGAGTATTGCCATGCTTCATTTCAGTGAGGTTTACCCTCTGCCTGACCTCGCGCGTTTTGATTATGTTGCATTTCTGCAGAAGGCAAAACTCCCACTATGCATCGAGCACAACGCCACCGGCCAGTTCAGTCGGATCCTGCGTGCTGAAACCGGTTTTATGTTCAAGGCTCGGATCCACAAGTATGATGGCAGGCCGTTTACAGTTGAAGAACTGATAGGAGAGGTCCATGGTCACCTTGGAAACATATAGAGGCCAGATTCCGGCATGGTGCCCGGGGTGCGGCAATTTTGCGATTTTGAAGGCGTTCAAGGATATGTTGGTTGAGCTTCAACTGGAACCCCACCAGGTCACCGTGGTCTCGGGGATAGGCCAGGCGGCAAAGCTGCCGCACTATACCAGGTGCAACACCTTTAACGGTCTGCATGGCAGGGCCTTGCCGGTGGCAACGGGGATCAGGCTCGCGAACCATGCCATGCCGGTGATCGTCACGACCGGTGACGGCGACTGCTATGGCGAGGGTGGTAATCATTTCCTGGCCGCGATTCGCAGAAATATCAATGTAACGCTCTTTGTCCACAATAATCAGATCTACGGGTTGACCAAGGGCCAGCCCTCTCCCACAACCAGCGAAGGAACCAAGGCCAAAAATGTCCCATTTGGCGTGATCTCTGAACAGTTTAATCCCATGGCCCTTGCCGTGGCCCTCGACTGCAGTTTCGCGGCCCGGGCCTTTGCAGCCGACACGGAGCACCTCAAGGACCTCATGAAAGAGGCCATGAACCACAAAGGGTTTGCCTTTATCGACATCCTCCAACCTTGTGTCACCTTCAACAAGGTTAATACTTACGAGTGGTATCGCCAGCGCGTGTATCACCTTGAGCCGGAGTATAATCCCGAAGACCGTATGGCGGCATTTTCGAAGTCACTTGAATGGGGCGACCGCATTCCCATCGGTATCATCTATCGGAATACTCGTCCGGCCTTTGAGGGGCGCGTCCCGATGCTGGCAGCCGGGCCGCTTGTGCATCAATATTTCGACCCATTAAGGATTGAGGAGACGCTTAAGGAGTTTTATTGAGAGGGAAAGTGGACTCCCAAAAATGCAACAGTCTGCTTTTTGTCTTAGAACTCCATAAATGACAGAGGAGAATCACTCATCGTCTGTTATCCAATAATGCCAAAGTGACTGGGGAAAAAGGCCATATATGGCCACCGGTTAAGTATGACCCTTTTTATATGATTGTTAATGACAGTTCCAGAGAGGCCTTTTCAGCTAATTATTCTTAAAAATCAAAAAGATGGATGATATAATGTTGAGTATTTGGAACCTGGCACAAAGATTGCTTTAAGAAAGAGTAGTGAATAAATGGCACTAATATTTCTGTTTTGCGGCTTATTGCCGCCATCCTTACCCATAAAGCCCATGAGCCCGCGCTAATGCTGCCCAAGGTCGTGCACGGTCTTGTAAGGCCTTTTTTTAGCTCAAAGAATAAATAACTGGGATGAGGGGAAGGATATTAAACGAAATCTTGTTCTGTTTGTTGTCTGAAAAAAATGAGTCTGAAAAAAAATGAATCGACCGGAACAAGTATTCCGGAAACTATAAAAAATACATCATAAAAAGGAATAAAAAAACCATGAAAAAAACAACGTATCGCTTAACACTGATGGTAACTGTAGCCTCTTTATTTTTAACCAGCGTCCCTCTGTTTGCATCCGATGCGGATGATCGTATTGAGTCATCTGCCACACAATCTTATGTGTTCAAGACCTACCTTAAGGGCGATGACATCAAAATTAAGTCCAAGGACGGTGTTGCCACCTTGACTGGAACCGTTTCCGAGGAATCCCACAAATCATTGGCCAAGGAGACTGTTGCGAGTCTGCCCGGAGTTATAAGTGTGGACAACAAGCTGGAAGCAAAAGGTGAAGTCCCTGCTGTGAACAAGGATGCGTGGCTTGGTAGTAAAGTGAAAGCCACCCTTTTGTTCCATCGGAACGTGAATGCCATCGGAACTGAGGTTATCGCCAAGGATGGTTCCGTCACCTTGCGCGGCGAAGCCACCAGTTTGGCCCAAAAGGATTTGACGACCGAATACGCCAAGGATGTGGAAGGTGTCAAAAACGTTAACAATGAGATGACTGTTTTAACTGCTGCAAAAAAACCTGGCTCAAAAACCATGGGCAAAAAGATGGATACTGCGGGTGAAAAAATGGGCGAAAAGATGGATACTGTGGGTGAAAAGATGGGCGCTATGGGCGAATCGATTGATGACGCGTCCACCACTGCCCTGGTCAAGACAACCTTGTTGTATCATCGCTCGACCAGCGCCCTTAACACTACTGTTGAGACAAAAGAAGGCGTGGTCAATTTAGGGGGCAAAGCCAAGAACGAAGCTGAGAAGACCCTGGCCACCAAACTTGTGAGTGATGTTCACGGCGTAAAAATGGTGATCAACAACATGACCGTCGGGGGAGTTGAATCCAAGAAGAAGGGTGCTATCGAAGGTTGTTAATTGACAGTCAACAATATGACCCTCGCGGGAGTTGATTCTAAGACCAATTAAGACTGCCGACTCGCTGCCGACCGTTCCGGTGGCGAGCCGGTCATATCCCATGATAAAAAGGAGAAATTTTGAATAAAGCAAGTTTTGTCAGACGTTTCTTTATAGGACTTTTTTTGGTTGCGTTTCTTGCTGGTTGTGCGGGGACCCAAAAAAGGGAAAGCACCGGAGAGTATTTCGATGATTCTGCTATTACCTCCAAGGTCAAGACGGAAATATTTAAAGATCCGACGCTCAAGGTGCTCCAGATCAATGTTGAATCTTTCAAGGGCGTTGTGCAGTTGAGCGGTTTCGTGGATTCCGCACAGGCCTCTGCCAAGGCTGTGGAAATAGCGCGATCAGTGAAAGGTGTCAATGCTGTTAAAAATAGTCTTGTTGTAAAATAAATCGGGTGAAGCCAGGCTCTTCTGGATTGAACATCCATTTTAAAAGGAGGATGAATCATGTCAATTGGAACAATTTTGCTCATAATTTTGATACTGGCGCTTTTTGGAATGATCCCCGTCTGGCCGCATAGCCGGTCATGGGGATATGGCCCCAGCGGCGGGGTCGGGTTGATAGTGCTTATTCTTTTGATCCTGCTTTTATTGGGCAGAATCTAATCAACTCTTGAAAAGCTATCAGTCGTGGTGAAATACCGCGACTTGTAGCGAACCACTATTAAACAGTTCGACAACAGCACAGTTATAAGAAAAAGACTAAATTTGAGGAGATCATGCAACATGACAAAGATACACGATAGTTCCAAAACAATGAGTCAGGAGATGCAGAACATCATGGACCGTGCCCATACGCTTGTGGATGCTACTTCCGGCGAGCTGGATGAACGGATCAAATCAGCCAGAACCGCCCTGAAGGAACGCCTGGAATCAGCCAAGGGCGACTACGGCAAGCTTGAAGCCCAGTTCCTGGACAAGGTTCAGGCCGCTGACGAGTTTATTCATGTAAAGCCATACTATGCCATCGGCGGCACCTTTATCGGCGGCCTGCTCTTGGGCTGGTTCATGTCCAGGAAATAGCATGGACAGACTGCCGCTTTTCATCTCCGGGTTCTCAGGGGTTGCCGGCCGGCTCGGTGGGATAGCAACCCAAATTATCGAGGATCGTTTGGAGCTCCTGGCTCTGGAGCTGCGCGAGGCCAAGATCCGTTTTGTCCAGGCATTGCTCCTGGCCTGCATGGGTGTGGTTTTTTCCCTGCTCGGCCTCCTGTTGCTGGTTCTGGCCTGCCTGTATGTCTTGCCTCCTGAATGGCGGCTTTACGGACTCGCTGGCGCAGCAGTGGCGAGCATACTGGCGGGGACGGCAGTTTTTATCGTCCTGTATCGACACCTGCAACGAAAAACACTGGCCTTTGATCAGAGCCTGGCCGAACTGAAAAAGGATACGATATGTTTCTCGACCAGGAGCTGAAAAAGATTCAGGAGGACAAGAACCGCTTGGCCATATGTTGTGACCTGCGTCGCCGCCTGGTCCATATCGAGGTTCAGGGTATCTGTGGCGGGATACGCCGCACCTTTTCGAATCTGACCTTGGGGTTGGCTTTGGCTGAGCAGATTCTCAGTTTTCTGCGTGATCGCAAAGGCAGTCGCCGCTAGTACACTGAAAAGTGCACTGAAAGAAAGAGCGAATGTTGTGAAATACACTGTAATGCCGGCAACCCATGGTTGTTTCGATCGTGAGAAGCAGGAAAGGCAAAGGCTAAGGGGAACAAAACAGCGAAGTGTAACGGAGCGGACAAAATGAAAAAGTTACTTTTTGGAATATTTCTTTGGGAGTTGGTCTTTGTATTTCCTCTTCCAACGAATGCAGAGGTACATGTTGGTGTTAATATTTCTTTGCCTGTACCCATCGTATTTGTCGCACCACCGCATTTGATCGTGCTGCCTGAGACGGATATTTACGTTGTCCCTGACGTAGAGGTGGACATTTTCTTTTACGATGGTTGGTGGTGGCGTTCGTGGGAAGGAGGTTGGTATCGGTCGCGGCACTATGATTCAGACTGGAGCTACTATCAACAAGTTCCCTCTTTTTATAGTGATATACCCTCAAACTGGAGGAATGAGTATAGGGAACATCGTTGGAGGGGAAATCAGTGGAATTACGTGCCAATACCTCACCAGCAAGTGCAACAGAACTGGGGCTCCTGGCAAAAGAGCAGGTATTGGGAGAGACATAAAAGCTGGGGTGTCGAAGGTTTGCAACCCCGAATGCGATCAAAACAATACCGGGGGACAGGTCAAAAATTCCACAAGGCTAAAACACAGCACTCACAGAAACAATACCATGGGGGCGGTCAAAAATCCCGCAAGGCTCACTCACAGCACCAACAGGGAGGCCAGAAAGGAGGAAAAGGAGGGCACGGAGGGGGAAAGGGTAACAAGTAGGATGATAAAAGGTTCAACGCAAATAGCGTGAAGAGCGGAGAGCTCCTTATAACCATCGAGTAATCTCAATAGATTTTACCAGCTTGCCAGGGAATTTATGAGCAAGAGGATTACCATGTTATGGATGATTACCCTCATCCTGTTAACCATGTTGCCGGGATTTGTGAGTAGAGTTACACGCCAGGAATGGTCACTATAAACCAAATTAACACTATAAAGGTAGGGCTAAATGAAAACAACCACACTTATTGCCATTTTACTTATTGCGCTGGGGGTTGTGGCCTTTGGGTATCAAGGGTTCACGTATACGACCAGAGAAAAAGTCGTTGATCTTGGTCCACTGCAAATGACGGCGGAGAAAACCAAAACGTTTCCGTTGCCGCCGATCGTTGGAGCTATTGCGCTTGTGGGTGGCATTGTGTTGCTGGTTACGGGAAAGAAAAATGGCTGAACAAATCAATTTGCGCAGCCATTGAACGGGTTGCTGTGGCTGTGCATAATTGAATAAGTGGTGGCCGTGGTTGCTGATCAGGGTAATGCTTATTAACATGGCGCCTCCTCGGATCTGGAATATGAGATATAAGGCGAAAGGTTGAAGATCAAATGGCGAGAAAATCAATAGGTCTAAGGATGATTATAGTCAGAACAATCATAAACGTGCTGCCAGAAAAGCAAAATGAGGTTTTGCTAACCTTGCTTTCATTGACTGAACTGCCAGAAGAGCAAAATGGCTGCCTGAGCTATGATATCTTCGCTGATATCGAAGACAAAAATGTTTTCAACCTGATTTCGGAATGGCAAACCCGCCAACATCTGGACCACCATATGAGGTCCGACAGATTCAGCGTGTTGCTCGGAACAAAGAGCCTTTTAAGCGAACCATTGAAAATCAAAATATTTGCGGTCTCAGATTTTGAAGGAATGGAGGCTGTTAATTTCGTAAGAAAAAAAGAAACTTATTTCCCAAATTAATGCGGAAAAGAGCCTGGTGATATGGAATTGCCTGGAAATGGTATGTAAGCGCTGTCCCCCCAACAAAAAGGATCAAGGAGTTTGAAAAGAAGCTCACGGACACGGAGATTGGGGGAGGAGGTGTTGGGATTACGCCAAGCTCAAGCAGAGTATAGGGGAGGATCAACTATGAGTGATGAAATCAAGATCTACACACCCAGGGAGTTGATTTTCCGCCTGTGGGCACCCATGCGCAGCGAGTATTCGTCATCGGATCATTTAACGATTGGGAGGAGGTCAACCAGTCGGGAAAGTTTTCCCACCGGCTCGACGTCCCCTTAACACTAAAGAGACCGGAGAAAGGGTTGTATCTGACCATCGGTTAAATATAGCCCTTTTTGTCTGGTTGTTGCTGGCTCTTTATCTCATGTTTTCTTGTCTGTTTATTCATGAAAATCATAATGATGAGTAGTGTGACGCTGAGTGTTTGGATCATGGCACAAAAGTTGCAAGTATAAAAATGCTGAACAAGAAGCATCTATTAAGGCGACTGATGAGTCTATCGTTCTCTTTGATTCTTCAGTCAATTTTTTCACTGTAAACTTGTAGAAAGGAGTAACTGCTATGAAAAAGAAATATATCGTTATCCCCTATTTAGTCGTTCTTATGCTGATCGGCACCCTTGCGGCTTGTTCATCCAAAGAAAAAAGTACGGAAACTCAAAAAACCACGACGACGACCGAGAGGCCCGTGATCCAAGAACAGCAAACCACCACCACGACGACTGAAGAACGCAAATAGTTAGTCGAGCCAGTTCAAAGTTCAGCAGCTTACAGGGAATGGCTCTGCCGGATGCAAATAGGAAAGAAAAAACCGAGTCCAATTTAAACATTTTGGGTCAAAGATAAAAAAACTCAAGTCTGAGATTCAAGACAGGATTGGGGAAAGAACTGCAGAGAGCAGTTTTTGTAAGTAATGCAGTGCCATAAGGCGATGGATAATAATTTCACAAAAAACAAGGAGAAAGTCATGAAAAAAGTAATACCATTCGTATTCACATTGGCCGTTCTGGTTATGCCATGCGCGGTATTTGCCCAACAGGGACAGATGAGTGTCAATACAACCACGACCACGACGGAAAGCGCGGGGACGATCAGCGAGTTTGGCCCCGACAGCATAGTGATTCGGTCGGAAACCAGCTCATCCCCAATGCACTACAGTTACACGAAGAGCACAACCTATGTTGACGACACGGGTGCGCCTGTCTCCATTGAGACTGTTAAATCCGGTCTGCCGGTGACGGTTTATTACACCCTTGAAGGCGATCGCATGGTTGCTAACAAAGTAGTAGTCCGGAAAACCACGACGAAAACGATCGAACAACCTGCGGCCGTAGAGCGGACCGAAACCAAGACGAGGACGATCGAGACTAAATAAGGTAGTTGAGCCAGGACGAAGTTCAGTAGCCCGCAGGGAATGACCCTGCGGGCTTTTTATTTTCGGCGGACGAAATGACGGGCGGCAACGGGTAAAATAGGGGGACAGTGATTGAATTATTGCCAGAGACCTTGTTTTCTGGAGTAGCTTTATTACATGGTAAGACTCGCATGAGTGATAGTAGGGGCGCAATGCCGCTCCCACATATCACCCGGCGTGGCAATCGCTGAATGGAAACCTATTGTCGTGATGAAGACGATGAAGAGTATCTCGCCCTGTTGCTTCTTTATTTGCCATCCCTCTTTCGACAGACCATTTAAAATCGGATTTGTTATAGACTCGTTAATCTCAGCCCAAAAACCTTATGATCATCTCAAAACATGATAAAAAAACCTGAAGACATTGCGAAGAGACTTCTTGGCGTACCTTATAAATCCTTGGACGAGCTCACCAGGAAGGTTGTCCAGCATATTGCCGGACGAAAGCACATTTCCAGAAACACAGCAAAGGCGTCTGATGTAAAGCCAACTCTGGGTCAGCGAGCAGCAGATGCGGTTGCGAGTTTCGGGGGCTCCTGGACGTTTATAGCTCTCTTTGCTGCAATCCTGGTCGTCTGGGTTGGCTTGAATTCGTTCATCCTTGTTAAGTATGAAAAGACTTTTGATCCCTATCCTTATATTTTACTCAACCTGTTTCTCTCAATGCTGGCCGCCATTCAGGCGCCCATAATTTTGATGTCACAGAACAGGCAGGCAGAAAAAGACCGGCTTAATGCGGAACATGATTATGAAGTCAATCTGAAGGCCGAACTTGAAATCATACTGCTGCACGAGAAAATCGATTTATTGCGAGAAAGTCAGTGGGACGAACTCTTGGCACTTCAGACGGAACAGCTAAGGTTGCTGGGGGATTTGACCGAGAAGAAGATCGCGGGTGAATGAGATTCCGGGTCTAAACCCGTACTGAAACCGGAGGCGTCAACCGCGCCGAATCAAAGCATGTTTTACCTTAAGAGTTCTCTTGCAATACTCCGCAAAAAACCTTCGTCAAACTCATGGCGAACAGCAGTAAAGTGGAATCATTGATTTTCCGTTCGTGGTGAGCCTGTCGAACCATAAATAAGGCTTTCGGAGTCTCGCGGGCTCGCTTACCTGCAAAAGGTTCTCAATCAGGCGTTCACTTTACCGGCTTCGCCATGCGGCCCTCCCTGTCGCTTCCTTGTTTCCTCACTTTCTTCATGATTGTTGAAAATATACCTTGGGTTATTTGTAAACCAATCAAGGGATATGCTATGATACAGTATTGTTTTTTCTTGTTATTCCTTTAAGCATGGTCACAAAACGATCAAAGTACAGTGAAGACGTTGCCAAAGAACAACAGCTAACAGTCTGGAAACATGAAAAATAAAATCAAGAAGTCTGGGGCCGATACCTCAACGGTCCAACCCTGTTTTGAAGTTTTTGACAACATTATGGGTGCGATTCGTCAACCCATAGTGGTGCTCAATTTTGATTTGAAGGTGGTAAAAGCCAATCGTTCTTTTTACCAGATGTTCAACATCAAGCCAGATGAGACAGAAGGAATACTCATATACGATATTGGCAACCGGCAATGGAGCACCCCGAAGCTGAGAGAATTGCTTGGAGGAATTTTCTCTGAAAATACAGTGTTTAATGACTTTGAAGTGGAACATGCCTTTGAAACCATCGGCCGCAAGATAATGCATGTAAGTGCCAGGCAGATTTGCACCAAGCCGAGCCAAGCTCAACTGATCATTTTGGCAATTGAGGATATGACAGAGCGCGAAGATCAGAAAAGAAATCTTGAGGAGCTTGTTAACAAGCGAACGGTTGAACTTGTCGCTGCCAGGGAAGAGGCGGAAAAAAGAAAAGAAATAGCTGAAGCCGCCGTTGCAGAAATAAAAAAGTTAAAAGAACAACTGGAAGGGGAAAGAGCCTATCTGCAGGAAGAAATTAAACTGGGATACAACCATGAGAAAATAATCGGTCAAAGTGACGGGCTTAAATATGTACTCTATAAAGTTGAGCAGATTGCCGGCAGCAATACTACCGTCCTGATTCATGGTGAGACAGGAACCGGTAAGGAATTGGTCGCCCGGGCTGTCCATAACTTGAGCTTGCGCAAAAATCGGGCCCTGGTAAAGGTAAACTGCGCCACACTGCCCGCAAACCTGATCGAAAGTGAATTGTTCGGTCATGAGAAAGGTGCTTTCACCGGTTCTATATCGAAACACCTTGGACGATTTGAGGTCGCCAACGGTGCGACTCTGTTTCTGGATGAAATTGGAGAGTTGCCGCTGGAGCTCCAGGCAAAACTGCTCAGAGTCCTTCAGGATGGCGAGTTTGAACGGTTGGGCAGCTCGCATACCATCAAAGTCGATGTGCGGATTATTACGGCCACCAATCGTAATCTGGAAGAGGAGGTCCGTATGGGCCGTTTTCGTGAGGACCTTTGGTACCGGTTAAATATTTTTCCGATTACTTTGCCGCCACTTCGGGACCGCGCGGATGATATCCCCCATCTTGTGGATTTCTACGTCAATAAGATTGCCAAGCGGATGGGTAAGACCATTGCGGTTATTCCGGAAAGTGTAATGAGTGTGTTGCAAGCGTATCACTGGCCAGGGAATATCCGGGAGCTGGAAAACGTCCTTGAGCGGGCGGTGATCAACTCGTCTGGCCCCAAGTTGCACCTTGTTGATGAACTTAAAAAGCCGGGCAAGGAGTTACTTGCAAACCAAAAAACTTTAGAAGCGGTGGAGCGAGAGTATATTATGCAGGTGCTTGAGCAGACTAAGTGGAAAGTAAGCGGAAAAAACAGTGCGGCTGAGATCCTTGGTCTCGACCGCAGCACTTTGCGCGGCCGCATGTGTAAACTCAATATTCAAAAACCATAGATTTCCCTCCCCATGGAGCGGCTGCACAGGTAGATCAATTGCAGCCCGCTCTACCTCAAACATGACCGGTGAACTGGCCACGGTCCATTGTAAAAAAACACGAACCGGACGATGAAATCAATCTGTTGTTTAGCCTCCTGACTGGAGTTGGGAGTATCTGAAAAATGTTATGCGAAGTTCCCTGTTGATCGTTGGGGATACACCTTGTATGATGGGCAGAAACCTTTCAAGGTATCTGCACAGTTGCCTACCTTCTTGTTGATCCTTTAAGTAAGTTTATAAAACGATCAAATTACAGTGCAGACTTTTCTCCAATGAATAATATGAAAAAACTCACCCCCACTACCGCGCGCCAGCAGGCGGAAGAAACGCTGCTCAAGGCGGGAGCTCTGCAGGACGCGATTTTCAATAGTGCCAATTTCTCGAGTATCGCCACTGACGCCCAGGGCGTCATCCAGATCTTCAACGTCGGCGCCGAGCGCATGCTGGGCTATGCGGCCAGCGAAGTGATGAACACGATCACGCCGGCCGATATCTCCGATCCGCAGGAAGTGATCGAGCGTGCCGAGGCACTCAGCGTCGAACTCGGAACCAAGATTACGCCGGGCTTTGAGGCCCTGGTGTTCAAGGCCTCACGCGGCATCGAGGACATCTACGAGCTGACCTATATCCGCAAGGATGGCAGCCGTTTTCCGGCAGTCGTGTCGGTCACGGCCCTGCGCGACAAGAAGGCCGCCATCATCGGATATCTGCTGATCGGAACCGATAACACCGCCCGCAAGCAGGTCGAAGCAGAGCGCCAGCATTTGCTCGAGATTCAGGAGGAGACAAACAAACAGCTGCAGCAGGCCAATGTCACCTTGCGGGAGAGCGAGGAAAAGCTCACAGTGACGCTTAACTCCATTGGTGATGCCGTAATAACCACCGATGTAAAAGCTCGGGTGACACTCCTGAATCCCCTTGCCGAAAGGCTCACCGGTTGGACACAGGCGCAGGCCAGCGGTCGTCCGGTGGACGAGATCTTTCATATCATTAACAAGGAAACCCGTCATCCCGCCACGATCCCGGTCATGGAGACCCTGGCGCAGGGCACGGTACAGGGCCTGGCCAACCACACCGTGCTGATTGCCCGAGATGGGAGCGAGTGCGATATCGCCGATAGTTGCGCGCCTATTCGCGACCGCGATGCTCAGGTGGTCGGAGCCGTGCTGGTGTTCCGCGATGTCACCGGAGAATATGCGGCGCAGCAGGCCTTGCTTGACAGTACGGCGCTGATCCAGACGATCCTGAATACCGTGGTGGACGGTATCGTCACCCTCCACGCCGACGGTGGCATCGTCGAGACGGTGAACCCGGCCGCTGAGCGTATGTTTGGCTATGGTGCCGCAGAGCTCATCGGACAAATCTTCAGCCTGCTTATTCCTGAACTTGATCAAGACCAGCACAATGGCTCGCTTGAGTATTACAATGTGAGCGAAGAGGAACGCGCTGTCGGCCTTGAACGCGAGGTTGTCGGTCGGCGCAAGGATAGCAGTATCTTCCCGCTGGAGATAGCGGTGAGCGAGATGTGGCTGGGTGGCAAGCGTTACTTCACCGCCATTCTGCGTGATATCACCGCACGCAAGCAGGCGGAAGAGGCGCTGCTCAAGGCGGGAGCCCTGCAGAACGCGATTTTCAACAGCGCCAATTTCTCGAGTATCGCCACAGACGCCAAGGGTGTCATCCAGATCTTCAACGTCGGCGCCGAGCGCATGCTGGGCTACACGGCTGCCGAAGTGATGAACACGATCACGCCGGCCGATATCTCCGATCCGCAGGAGCTGATTGCCCGCGCCGAAACGCTCAGCGTCGAACTCGAAACCCCGATTACGCCGGGATTTGAGGCCCTGGTGTTCAAGGCCTCACGCGGTATCGAGGACATCTACGAGTTGACCTATATCCGCAAGGATGGCAGCCGTTTCCCTGCTGTCGTGTCGGTCACGGCCCTGCGCGACGAGCAGGACGCCATCATCGGTTATCTGCTGATCGGCACGGATAACACGGCGCGCAAGGAGATCGAGGCAGCACAGGAGCAGCTCGGCCAGCGTTTGCGCGATCATCAGTTCTATACGCGTTCCCTGTTCGAAGCCAATATCGACGCGCTGATGACCACCGATCCGTCCGGTATCATCACCGACGTCAACAAACAGATGGAGGCGCTCACCGATTGCACCCGTGACGAATTGATCGGCGCGCCATTTAAAAATTACTTCACCGATCCTGAGCGGGCCGAGGCAGGCATCAAGCTCATGCTGAGCGAAAAGAAGGTCACCAACTACGAACTCACCGTGCGCACCAGGGACGGCAAGGAAACGGTCGTCTCCTTGAATGCCACCACCTTCTACGATCGGGACAGGAGGCTGCAGGGCGTGTTCGCCGCGGCGCGTGATGTCACGGAACGTAAGATTCTGGATAAGGTTTTAGAGGAAAAGACCGCCGAGTTGGAGAATGCCAAGGCCGTGGCGGAAAAAGCCAATCTTGCCAAATCGGATTTCCTCTCCAATATGAGCCACGAGATCCGTACGCCGATGAACGCCATTATCGGCATGTCCCATCTGGCGATGAAGACCGAGCTGACACCACGCCAGCGCGACTACATCAAGAAGATCAAGGCCTCCAGCCGCCATCTACTCAGCATTATCAACGATATCCTCGATTTTTCGAAGATCGAGGTGGGCAAGCTGACGATCGAATACACCGAGTTTGAGCTGGAGAAGATGCTCGACAATGTGGCCAACCTCATCGCCGAGAAGACCTTTGCCAAGGGGCTGGAACTGGTCTTCGACGTAGACAAGAACGTGCCGTCTTCCCTGATCGGCGATCCATTGCGGATGGGGCAGATTCTGATCAATTACTGCAATAATGCCGTCAAGTTCACCGAGCATGGCGAGATCGACATCGTCATCCGTCTCCAGGAGCAGACAGACGATGATGTGCTGATCTACTGCGCTGTGCGCGATACGGGCACCGGCCTGACGGAGGAGCAGATAGGGCGGTTGTTCCAGAGATTTGTGCAGGCCGATGCCTCGACTACCCGCGAATTTGGCGGTACCGGCCTCGGGCTGGCCATTTCCAAGAAGCTGGCCGAACTGATGGGCGGCGAGGTGGGCGTAAGCAGCGAACCCGGTAAGGGAAGCACCTTCTGGTTTACGGCACGCCTCGGCAAGGGCGTCGGTCAACCGCGCCAGCTGGCGCTGTCGACCGACATGCAGGGCAAACGGGTGTTGGTGGTAGATGACAACGAGAACGCCCGCCAGATGCTGGGCGACCAGCTTGGCAGCATGAGTTTCAAGGTTGACCAGGCCGAGTCGGGCCAGACGGCCATTGATGCCGTCGATCGTGCCGAGGCACAGGGCATGCCCTACGAGATCGTGTTTCTTGACTGGAAAATGCCGGCCATGGACGGCAGCGAGACGGCCAAACGGATCAGGGAGCTTCCGCTCAGCCGCATGCCGCACATGATCATGGTGACCGCTTTCGGTCGCGAGGAAGTCATTAAGGCCGCGGAGGGAGCAGACATCGTCGATGTACTGATCAAGCCGGTCAATCCCTCTGTGCTCTTTGACAGCGTGATCCGCATTCTGGAAGGTGCCGACGATGGCGTGCGTATTGCCGGGGAGGCGCCGACCGACACCTTCGTGCAACTCGCCACTATCCAGGGCTCCCGCATCCTGCTGGTGGAGGACAATGATCTCAACCAGGAAGTGGCAACCGAACTGCTGCGCGATGCCGGCTTCATTGTCGATCTGGCCGAGAACGGCCAGATCGCGCTGGACAAGGTCAGAGCTGCCGATTACGACATTGTGCTGATGGATATGCAGATGCCAGTGATGGACGGCGTGACCGCGACCAAGGAGATCCGCAAGGAGGCGCGCTTCAAGGATCTTCCGGTGGTGGCGATGACCGCCAACGTCATGCAGGGCGATCGCGACCGCTGCATGGCGGCGGGCATGAATGATCACGTGGCCAAGCCGATCGAACCCGAAAGTTTGTGGAAGGCGCTGCTGAAATGGATCAAGCCGCACCAATCGATAACCGCCGCCGTAGAGGTGAAGCCGCAGGTGGCGGTTGATGTCGACCTGCCGTCCGGCATCGAGGGGCTGGACATGGTCGACGGTCTGCGCCGGGTGCTCGGCAAGAAGCCGCTTTACCTCTCGATGCTGCGCAGGTTCGTCGCCGGGCAGAAATCCGTCGTGGCGGAGATCCTCAAGGCGCTGGAGTCCAACTCCTGGGACACCGCAGAGCGGCTCGCCCATACGCTCAAGGGCGTTTCCGGCACTATCGGCGCCACCGGTCTGCAGCAGCTGGCGTCAAGGCTTGAGGCCGCGATCAAGGAGCGTCGTCCGCGCCAGGAGGTCGATACCCGCCTCGATGAGTTGAAATCGCTGCTTGCAGATCTTATCACCCAGCTGGAACAGCAGCTGCCGGAGGAAGGGGTCAAGGCGGCTGACACGGTTGCCCTGAAACAGCTCAAAGCTGTCTGTGCCAAGCTGGAGGCAACGCTGGCCGACGACGACGCCGAGGCGGTTGATGTGCTGGAGGCCAATGCGGAACTGCTGCACTCCGCCTTCCCCAACCACTATCGCCAGATTGACGACGGTATCCGCTCATTCGACTTCGAGGCGGCGCTCGCAGCGCTGAGGGTTGCCACCGGGACAGCGGTATGATTATGGACAAACTCGATCGCAGCGAAAGGGCCACGATACTGGTCGTGGACGACACGCCGGAAAACCTGACCCTGATGAGCAGTCTGCTCAAGGAAGATTACAAGGTGAAGGTTGCCAACGGTGGCGAGAAGGCGCTGCAGATCGCGGCGTCAGACGCGCCCCCGAACCTGATCCTGCTCGACATCATGATGCCCGGCATGGATGGCTATGAGGTGTGCCGGCGACTCAAGAGCGACTCCAGGACGATGAACATCCCGGTGATCTTCCTCACAGCCAGGTTTGAAATGGAGGACGAGAAGAAAGGGCTGGAACTCGGCGCGGTCGACTACATTGTCAAGCCCATCAGTCCGTCCATCGTCATGGCGCGCGTGAAGAACCATCTGGCAATGAAGGCCATGGCCGAGTCCCTGCGGGACCAGAATACCTTTCTTGAACTCGAGGTGGCCAAGCGCACGGCCGAACTTGTCGTCGCCAAAGAAGAGGCGGAACAAAGAAAAGAAAGAGCTGAAGACGCCCTTGCCGAAACAATACAGCTAAAAGAACAACTGGAAGCGGAGCGAGCATATCTGCAGGAAGAAATTAAACTGGAATACAACCATAAGAATATTATTGGTCAAAGTGACAGTCTCAAATATGTACTCTATAAAGTTGAACAGATTGCCGTAAGCGATACCACCGTATTGATTCTTGGTGAGACCGGAACCGGTAAAGAGCTGGCCGCCCGTGCTATTCATGATTTGAGTCTGCGTAAAAATCGGACTCTGGTAAAAGTAAATTGTGCCTCCCTTTCCGCCAACCTCATCGAAAGCGAATTATTCGGTCATGAAAAAGGTGCCTTTACTGGTTCTCTGTCCAGACATCTTGGACGGTTTGAGGTCGCCAACGGCGCAACCCTTTTTCTGGATGAAATCGGCGAATTACCGCTGGAGCTGCAGGCTAAGCTTCTCAGAGTGCTTCAGGAAGGCGAATTTGAACGGTTGGGAAGCTCCAACACCATCAAGGTAGATACCCGAATTGTCGCCGCCACCAATCGTAATCTGGAAGAGGAGGTCCGTAAAGGCCGTTTCCGTGAGGATCTCTGGTACCGCTTAAATATTTTCCCGATTACCATGCCGCCGCTCCGGGAGCGGTTGGATGACATCCCGCTTCTTGTCGATTCTTTCGTCAAAAAGATTGCCAGGCGGATGGGAAAGACCATTGAAATCGTTCCGGGGATCTTGATGGAGGCGTTACAAAATTATCACTGGCCGGGAAATGTTCGGGAGCTGGAAAATGTCCTGGAACGGGCGGTGATCAACTCGTCTGGCCCCAAGCTGCGCCTGGTTGATGAACTCAAAAAGTCGTCCAAAGATTTACCTATAAGCCCAAAAACTTTGGACGCGGTGGAACGAGACTATATTATGCAGGTGCTTGAGCAGACTAAGTGGAAAGTAAGCGGAAAAAACAGTGCGGCTGAGATCCTTGGCCTTGACCGCAGTACCTTGCGTGCCCGCATGGGTAAGCTCAATATCCAAAAACCATAGGTTTCCGTTACCTTGGAGCGGGCCTGCACCGGCAGATCAGGTGCTGCGGTTTTATCTCCAAGATGAGCTCAAACCTGGTCATGGTCTGTGAGCCCAGAGCAGGGGGCCTCAATCACATCCCATCCTATTCCTCAAGGCCTTGGCGGTATGTCTCGCCGTATAAATCCGTCAAGAATTAGCTTAAAAAAAGAATGGTCCATCCAGCTTGCACTGGATGGACCATTCTTCGGATATTGTTTTCTTCCTGGTCTTTTTCTTGTTTAGAACTGGAAGCGCAATCCCATGCCTACGCGAGTCGCCTTGCTGGTAATCATATTATCAGCTTCGCAACGGCCTTCGATAAAGAGCGAGGTCTTCATTGTGTCCGGTTTCTCATAGATGAGATATCCCATATTGACAATCAGGTCAACATTGTCATCCTCTCCAGTCCAGAAACCGACGCCGGCACCAGCGAACATCTTCTCAGTGAAGTAGTAATTCAACAGGGCGTCAGCCGTGAAGGCACTGCCGCCATCATATCCATCGATTCTTGCAAAACCACCGACAAGACCCATTGCAGAGAGCTTTTCAGTCAAGAAAACTTCATAACCACCACGGGCAAAGACGTAGCTGGCCGGGTCGAACTGATGAGTAAGACCGGCATCGACTACCGGCCCACCCTGACGCTGAGCCTGAGCAACCGTAACGCTCTGGCTACACTCGGCAGGGCTTGATTGGGCACCCTTATCGTCAACCACCACGGCCTTGACAGTGTAGCGGGAAGATTCACAGGGAATGGTGAATTCCTGGATAAACGGAGTCTCTTTATCGATCTTCTCGGCCACGACCTGATTGTCGGCATCCACCAGTGTGAAACCCACCTCAGAGATGGAGCCCTCAGGATCCGTGGATCCTGACGCGTCAACCGAAATTACCTGGCCACACGCGATCTCGGTGTGAGACAGTGTCATACTGCAGGCCGGACTCTGGTTGACAGGAGGTGCAGAAACGATAGGTTCAGGAACTACACCGATATTGTTCAAGCTTAAATTGCCGCAGATCGCAGGAACAATAAACTCATAGCGTTGTCCATCCTTGTCAATAGAGAACCTGAAGGCATCAAATGCAGCCTCGCCACCCCAGGTCACATCCTTGATCACAGTAACCGGCCCAGTAGCTTTTTTTCGGAAGAGCATCCAATTGAATTGTTCACCCGGGGCAACCTTGATGGACTCAACGTTTGCAGTTGGAAACTGGGCCATAAATTCCGGAAACAGTTCTGGATTACCTGCTTTGGCAAACCCTGTCCGGAGGTCCGCATTGCGGTTTTTGACCATACTCCGAAGGTCTGCTTCAGAAGTTATAGCCGGTCTAGAGAAGGGATGGGTTCCCAGATGTTTGAGCGTTACCGCTGCAAAGGCCGAGGACGCATGCGTTATAACCAGGCACACGCTTAATAATAACAATTTCTTTTTCATCTTTTTTTCCTTCTGTTGAATTTATTCAATCTCTTTTCTTTTTCTCCCCTTATGGGGCAATCGTCATCATCCTCTTTTTTGACTCATTTCCAGGCTTGAGTCGTCTTTCAAATTCAAAAAAATCTTCGGTAAACTCCATCAGAAGCCCAGAGACAAACCCAGGCCATAATATTCAACCTTGTTGGAGTAAAACTGGCCGTGTGGATCAAAGCCATTATACCATTCGGCCATGAGACGCAGTCGCCGCTGCCCTGGGTTGGGATTACCGAACTCGAGGCCGGCCTTGATGCTGCAATCATTGGCCCATTCATGCTCCTCCAGATTCTTCATGTCCACCCCGGCAATTGGCCTGCCGTTCCACACCAGCGGCGTGCTGCCGCGATACTCGATCCCCCAGTGGGCGCTCAGCGGTTTGAGATCACCCGGTTCCTTGTGGATAAGGTACTCACCGCCGCCGTACACTCGGAATCCATGCCATTCGTAGGAATAGATGAGTTCGGTGGCTTCGTAACTGAGGTTAATTCGATCCGGAGGATTTGCACCCAGGAGTAATTCATCCCCCAAATGTGAGCTCTGATGATAAAGGCGGAGGCGGAGCGAATTGTCGCCATACCGGTAGGTGGCGGGAATACCGATGGTGTAATCCGCGTTGATGAGGTCGGAGGACTCATTGTCTATGTTGAATTGGGCGAACAGGGCGCCAACCAGGCTCAGTTGCAGGCCGTCCCCCTCGCGACTGCCGAAGAACCGATACAGACCGAATGTCTCACCGAAACCGACTGCTGCCAGGGTATAGTCCTCTCCCAAGGATCGGAAGTTGTCGAGACTGACAAAGAATCGTGACTGTTTCGGATCGGCTATAAGTGGCTGGAACAGATCGCCCGTTGGAAATACCTTTGCTTCATCGGTTACCCCCATAAAGCTGCTTACCGCTTCCGGCTTACCGGCATCTTTCGGCTTCACAACGATTGTTAGCTCTTGCACCCCGTCGATAGCGCGCAGTTGCTTGTCGACCGCCTCCCCTCGTCTTGGGTCCTCTTTAAACAAGGTAATCGTGGCAACACCTTGGACTATCTTTAAAATATAGCTGTCTCTTTCCCAGTGCAGGTCACGCTCAAGGATGGAGGCAATATACCCGGTCAGAAATTCGTCGTTTACTCTGTCCGCAGCTATCGCCAGGGGAGATATGAAAAAGAGCACGAGGCAGAAAGAGGCAGCGCCTAGGCGACCGGTAATATAAAGCCAGGTGGTGGTGGCCGTCAGCTTGATCACTTTATCTTTCGTTTTTTGATACATGCGATCAGGGAAGTTAATGGAGCGGCCTGCACAGAGCCTTAGATCTTTCGTGCTCATAATGTATGTCCTTATTGATGGATAGAGGAACTCTTCAGGCTTTCTTGAAAAGTTCGTTTAAAAACAGTATCGTAGCAGATCCCAAACGTCCTTGTTGGCCACGCCTCGCTCTTTCAATCTGGCCTTCGTGCCGTCAATTTTTTGTTTAAGATTATCGACCTGTTTGGTATATTTGGTATGAACATTGGTTGGAAGACTTTTTTCCGGGGTCTCGAACTCGGCTAATTTGGCCTGTACCAGTTTCCATTCCGCCTCTATTTTTTGTCTGTAGGATTCTTTCGTACTCATGATGTCTCTTCTTTTTTATTTTTGTTTAAGGGGTTGATGAATTTCATGGAGCCATTCAAGAGGGCCACTACAGGTGTCGACCGTGAATGACACGAATCAGAACCACCACGATGGCGACGATCAAGAGGACATGAATGATCCGCCCATGGTGTGACGAGGAAGCAAAACCCGGAACCAGAGGACAACCAAAATGACTGAATTGAAATCCGGCGGCCCACTGTTTGGAACGTCAGCCTCCAAGGGCAGTCAGGCTTGTGTTAGGGTTCCAAGCTCCTTCATGGCGACGTCTATCGACGGGCAGCGGCGAAGGTGCCAAACGAGAAGCAAAATGCCATTCTGATTGTATTCATTAAAGCAATGTTTGTGCCAGGTTTCTGGCCGGCAGCGTTGTATCGTCTATCATGTTTATTTTTATGAATAATTAGACAAGAAAGTATCTGCTGGCGGTCATTAACAGCTCTATAAAAAATGGGTTATATTTGGCCGGTGGTTATATGTAACCATTTCCCGGTCTTCTTGGTATTATGGGTTGCAAATGATATATGGTGTGCTGTTATGCATCAGGTTATGTCATTTTTCATTTCTGATAAATATGAAGAAAAGTACTGTACAAAGCGGCGTTAGTTGGGTAATATGCTCAACTTTTGTTTATTTATGGAATTTTAGTGATGAGTGGATATGTCTTTTTCGTAACGAATGATTATTAGAAAGTTAATAATCTTGGTTTGTTGGCGTTTTCAAGTGGTGAGTCGGTTCCTGTCACCGCTTGTTGTTTATATGTCCGTTGAATGAGGGGTTGCAGCTTCTGTGGCTCCTTATTTTTTTTATTCTATCTATGTCGGCTTAGGACTGGCAGGAAGATTCAGGTGTAGGGGATAGTAATCATGAGTGTAGATTTAAGTAATGTACGGAATATAGGGATCAGTGCCCATATTGATTCAGGAAAGACAACACTAACCGAGCGTATCCTGTTTTATACAGACCGGATTCATGCCATTCATGATGTTCGTGGTAAGGATGGCGTCGGCGCCAAGATGGACTCCATGGAGCTGGAAAGGGAGCGCGGCATTACCATTCAGTCTGCGGCCACGTTTTGTAACTGGAAGGGAAAAGATATCAATATCATTGATACCCCCGGCCATGTGGATTTCACCATTGAGGTTGAGCGTGCTCTGCGGGTGCTTGATGGCGCTGTTCTGGTGCTCTGTTCCGTTGGTGGCGTGCAGTCGCAGTCTATCACCGTCAACCGGCAGATGACCCGGTACAAGGTTCCCCGTATTGCCTTTATCAATAAGTGTGATCGAACTGGGGCCAATCCTGAGCGAGTGACGGCCCAGTTACGAGAGAAGTTGGGGCTGAATGCCCATATGGTGCAATTGCCCATCGGTCTTGAAAATGATCTGGTGGGTGTTGTTGACCTGGTCACTATGAAGGCCCTCTATTTTGATGGCGACAATGGTGAGGTTGTGCGCGAGGGTGATATCCCGGCGGCTTTGCAGGAAAGGGCCAAGGAAAAACGGGAAGAGCTGCTGGAAGCGGTTTCCATGTTTTCTGATGAGTTGATGGAAGTGATGCTGGAGGAAGGTGAAATTGATCCAGTCCTGATCCATGATGCGGTACGCAAGGGCACTCTGGCCCTGGAACTCACTCCGGTGTTTGTTGGCTCTGCGTACAAGAATAAGGCGGTGCAGCCCATGCTCGATGGGGTGAACGCCTATCTGCCCTGCCCCACTGATGTTGTAAATGTGGCGCTTGATCTCAACAATGAGGAAAAGGAATTTGCTGTCTCCAATGATCCTGATGACCCTTTGATCATGCTGGCCTTCAAGCTAGAAGATGGTCGCTACGGGCAGTTGACCTATGTGCGCACCTATCAGGGAAAGCTCAGTAAAGGGGATACGGTTTTTAACAGCCGGACCGGCAAGAAGGTAAAGATCGGTCGGTTGTGCCGGATGCACTCTGACGAGATGGAGGATATTGATTTCTGCGGTTCCGGCGATATCGTGGCCCTCTTTGGGGTGGATTGTGCCTCTGGCGATACCTTTTCTTCCGGTGATATCTCCTGCTCCATGAGCTCAATGCACATCCCTGAGCCGGTAATCTCCCTGGCGATTACCCCAGTGGATAACAAGGCCCAGATCAACATGTCCAAGGCGCTTAATCGTTTTACCAAGGAAGATCCGACATTTAAGACATTTGTCGATCATGAGACCAATGAGACCATTATCTCTGGTATGGGCGAGCTGCATTTGGAAGTCTATGTTGAGCGGATGAAGCGTGAATATAATGCCGAGGTTACGGTGGGCGCCCCCCAGGTGGCCTATCGTGAAGCTATTACTGCTCGGGCTGATTTTAATTATACGCACAAGAAGCAGACCGGTGGTTCTGGTCAGTTTGGACGGGTGGCCGGTTATATGGAGCCGCTGGAAGAGGGCGAGTATGAATTTGTCGATGCCATTGTCGGCGGTGCCATTCCCCGGGAGTTTATTTCCTCCTGTGACAAGGGATTCCACAAGAGTCTGGCTAAGGGCGCGCTCTGCGGCTCTGTGGTCACCGGTGTTCGTTGCGTGATCAACGATGGCGCCTATCATGCCGTTGACTCCTCGGATGTGGCCTTCCAGTTGGCAGCCATTGGCGCCTTTAAGGAAGGGTACATGAAGGCCAAACCGGTGATCATGGAGCCGATCATGAAGGTCTCTGTGGAAGGTCCCACCGAATTCCAGGGGTCGATCATGGGCAGTATCAATCAGCGGCGCGGCATCATTATTGGAACCATGGAAGAAGGGAATTATACCGTGGTTGAGGCCGATGTGCCTTTGTCTGAGATGTTTGGATATTCCACCATCCTGCGCTCTTTGACCCAGGGCAAGGCCGAATTTACCATGGAGTTTTCCGCTTTTAAACAGGTGCCAAAGACGGTAAATGACGAGCTGATCAAGAAATATCAGAGCGAGAAAAAGAACGGGTAGTTTTTTTCTCTGGTGAAAGAGTTGTTTTGTTTCAGGCATGGGTTTCATGTCTGGACGATCGTCCCTTGATGGACGAAGCAAATGAATAGAATAAAAGAGGGTACTTGACCATGAGCAAAAAAGACCTGGTAATGAATAATCCGTTGCGTATTTTGGGGCTTGAGAAAAAAGTTCAGGAGAGTGGCGCTGGTATGGGGCTGGTCATGGCTCGTGCCGGTCTTGGCAAAACAGCTATTCTCGTACAGATTGCTCTTGATTCAATGCTTTGGGGCGATAAGGTGCTGCATGTCTCTATTGGTGAAAGCATTGAAAAGACCAAGGCCTGGTATGATGATATCCTGGCCCTGATGACGGCCGAAGAAAAAAGTGAGAGCATGCAGGACACAATCACTGAGCTTATGCAGAAACGGATGATCATGACCTTCAAGGAAAGTAATTTCAGTCAGGTAAAGCTTGAAGAAAGACTGGATGATCTGGTGCAACAGAATATCTATAAACCAGTGTGCCTGATTATTGATGGATACGATTTTCAGACGGGTACGCACGCGGCCCTCCAGGAATTCAAAAACTTCATGGTGCGGCGTGGCTTGAAGATGATCTGGTTCTCAGCCGTTACCCATCGCGATGATGAGCGTAAGAGCGCTGCTGGTATTCCTGCTCCCTGTCATGAAGTTGATGATCTTTTTGATATGGTCATGTTTATTGCTCCCAAGGATAATGCCATTGATCTGAAGATTCTGAAGTGTGTCAGTTGTGCGGTTAATTCCGGCACCTCATTAACTCTTGATCCCTCTACTATGCTGATTCAGAAGGCATAGGCTGGAAGGCGCCTGGAGAAGGTGATCAGGATCAGGGGTGTTGCCGTATATTTAGGGTGGCATTGCCCAGAAAACAGAATAGAAAACGGGTGTCTCCAGAGAAGGGGATGCCCGTTTTTTTTATTTGAATTAGAGCGTAGAAAATCATGAAATTTCGCCCTTGTATTGATCTGCATGATGGGAAGGTAAAACAGATTGTCGGTTCAACATTGAATGACGAGCGGCCTGAGCAGTTACGGGTCAATTTTACCGCAGTTCAACCTGCCTCCTGGTTTGCTGAGCTCTACCGGCGAGATGATCTTGCTGGCGGTCACATCATCAAGCTGGGCCCGGGCAATGATGCGGCCGCCCTTGAGGCGCTTGACGTCTGGCCTGGCGGGATGCAGATCGGCGGGGCCATAACGGCAGATAATGGTCGATACTGGCTGGATCACGGGGCCTCCCATATTATTGTGACCTCCTTTGTGTTCAGGGAGGGTATGATTGATGAAGACCGCCTGCAGCGGCTGGTGCAGGCGGTAGGAAGGGACCGGTTGGTGCTGGATCTGAGCTGCCGGAGACGGGATGATGACTATTACATTGTTACCGATCGTTGGCAGCGTTTTACGCAAGTTGTGATCAGTGAAAAAGTACTGGCCCATTTTTCCAAGGTTTGTGCCGAGTTTCTCATCCATGCCGCTGACGTGGAAGGGCAATGTCGGGGGGTAGAGCAGGAGTTGATTCAAAAACTTGCAGCCTGGTCTCCTCTTCCTGTCACCTACGCCGGGGGGGTTCGCAATATTGCTGATCTGGAACTGATTCGGGATCTTGGGCGGGGACGGTTGGATGCGACAGTGGGCAGTGCCCTGGATATTTTTGGTGGCATGGATATGACCTATGCCGAGGCCGTGCGTTTTCACCGGGCGGAACAGTCGTGAACAGTCCTGGATGGACGAGGATATGACCGAAAAGTTGCTTTCTGAAACGGGAGAATCGCCTTCTCTGGTTGATCTGAAGATTCAGATTCCGCAGGAGCTTTATATCGCCTACCAGCGCTGTTCCTGGATTATTGTCCATGAAACCGGTCGGAAGCCCCTTGATGTGATGCAGGAGATGGTGCGTGATTTTCTCATGAAACATGGGTGTTGATCCAGGCGGATACGCTGACGGCTGCGTTCTTTTTCGTTTGCCGTTGCCGATGTTTTCTTGACCACTTGCTTGACTTTAGATATAATTCATGAGGGCATCGCTGTTGATGGGAGGAAGTGGCCAGAGGAACAGAATATGGTCATGACGGCTTTTTTTGCCGGGGCCGATCTGGTCCATGACTGCCAATATGCCGATGCAGAGTTTAAGACCCGGATTGGTAGGGGTATTCCAGTTTTGAATATACTATTGCCGCTGTGAGTGGGGCTGGGGTGAAAAGACTGGCCCTGTTTCACCATGACCCGGATCGGACCGATCAGCAGATAGATGAGATGGCTGCCACCTATTACATGCCGGATCGATATGGTGATATCGAGGTTTTCTTTTGCCAGAGAGGGACGGGTTATAGCGTTGTGAAGATTGCCTTGGTACAGATAAATCCGGTGATTGGTGATTTTGCGGCAAATTGTCGGGCAATAGTGCTTGCCGCGGAACAGGCCCTGTCCCAGGGCTGTGAGCTGGCGATCTTTCCCGAGATGGTGGTCTCCGGTTATCCGCCGCAGGACCTTCTGGAAAGGCACTCCTTTCTGGAAGACCATGATCGAGCGGTTGTGCGACTGATTAGTGAGCTTCCACCTCTGTCCGTGATGTTTGGCTGCCTGGAGCGGCGGTCAGGGGTTGCTGGTAAACCCTTGTATAACTCGGTACTGGTGGCCCGGGGTGGAGTAATTGTGCATCGGGTGCACAAGCAGCTGCTCCCTTCCTATGACGTGTTTGATGAAACCCGTTACTTTGAGTCAGGGCCAGAGGCTGAGTTGTATCAGCTCGGGGAAATGACCTTTGCCATAACCGTGTGTGAGGATATCTGGCATCAGGCTGCCGGTTGTTATCGCTGTGATCCGGTGGCATCCCTGTTTGCCAGTGCCAAGGAACAGGGGCGTCGGATTGATTGTCTGATCAATGTCTCGGCTTCTCCCTTTCAGCGTGACAAGGAAGCTGCTCGTCATGCTATCTTTCGTTCCCTCTGCTCCCGGTATCAGGTTCCTTTCTGCTATGTGAATCAGGTGGGGGGGCAGGATTCTCTTCTCTTTGATGGCCGTAGTCTGGCCATGAATGCCAGCTCGGAGATTGTGGCCAAGTGTGCGGGCTTTATTCCGGATATGGTGGTGGTGGACACCGAGGCTTGGCGCGGCGATATGCATGGCCCGATGCAGGAGGAACCCGTGGCCGCAGTGTATGCGGCGTTGGTCATGGGGGTGCGTGATTATGTGCGGAAGAGCGGATTTCGCTCCGTAGTCCTTGGCCTTTCCGGTGGTATTGATTCTGCCCTGACCGCTACCATTGCCGTTGATGCCCTGGGCGCTGAAAATGTGCTGGGGGTCGCCTTGCCTTCACCGTACAGTTCAGAGGATTCCATGGAAGATGCGGAGGTCCTGGCTTACAATCTTGGCTGCCCCATCAAGGTTGTTCCCATCAGCCCCCTGTTTGCAGCCTTTCAGGAAACCCTGCATCCTCTTTTTGACGGGTATGGTGAAGACCTTACCGAACAGAATCTTCAGGCCCGGATTCGTGGTAATCTGCTTATGGCCCTGTCAAATAAGTTTGGTCATCTGCTTTTGTCAACCGGCAATAAAAGCGAGCTGGCAGTCGGCTACTGTACTCTGTATGGGGATATGAGTGGCGGTCTGGCAGTGATTTCCGATGTGCCCAAACAGATGGTCTATGAACTGGCCCGTTATGTGAACCGTGATCAGGAGCGTATTCCTGGCCGCACCCTGACCAAAGCGCCAACCGCGGAGCTCAAACCTGATCAGCGTGATCAGGACGATCTGCCGCCTTATGCGATCCTGGACCAGATACTGGAGATGCATCTGGAGCTGGGAGCTGGGCTGGCGGCGCTCGTGAAGGCCGGTTTTGATGAGTTGGTGGTGCGTGATGTCCTGCGCCGGATTCGTCTCAATGAATATAAACGGAAGCAGGCAGCCATGGGGTTGAAAGTGACCAGCAAGGCGTTTGGCTATGGCCGGCGCTATCCCAATGTCCAGAACTATCAGGAATAAATCGTCTTTCAAAAATAAACGTAACATTGAAATGCCGCAATCGGCATCAGGAGCCCAAACGAAATGGTCAGCAGTGGCATGGTTGTTCCGTTACGGCCCTTAAAAGGATGAGTTTGATGGAAGAAAAAAGTGCGCGCCGTAAACTCTCCCGGTTGTGGCAACAGTTTGCCCTGCTCCTGATCGTGGTGGCGGTTGTTCTGCTCGTTATTCGTGAGCTGCGGACGAAGCGTGCTGATCAGGTCTATATGACCACCAGTGGCCGCATTGATATGTGTCTCTTCTGTCACAAGGAAGAAAAACTGGACGCGGCCCACGATCCCAGGGTGATCGGCTGTGCGTCCTGTCATCTCGGCGATGCCATGGCCATTGACAAGACCAAGGCCCATGCCGGAATGGTCATGAACCCCGGAGATTTGCGGGTGGTCGAGAAGACCTGCGGGGTTGAAGGCTGTCATCCCACCGATGTCCAGAAGGTCAAGAATTCACTGATGGCAACGAACCGGGGGATTATCGGGACTTTACTTTTTTACTGGGGAGAATCGGCCAGCCAGAATACGGATCTTACTGTCGAAAAATTGCTGGCTGGCCATCAAAACTCTCTGGCCCTTGATTATTATCGAAAGCTCTGCGCCACCTGTCATCTGTGGAAGCAGAAAAATGATCTGCCTGGGGCTCCTGATTTTTTTAATGAAAAGGGCGGCGGCTGTTCAGCCTGTCATTTTGTCATGCCGGAAGGTATAGAGCGCAAAGCGGTGACCGGTTTTGATGATGCCGCCAAGAGTGAGAAGGCCAAGGTTCATCCCCTGGTGATCAAAAAGGTGCAGGATGTCAACTGTATCCGTTGCCATAATCGTTCCGGCCGCATTGGCATCTCTTACACCGGGGTCTTTGAGTCGGAAGGATACGGCACCCCTTACGAGAAGGGTGGGCTGAGCGCCAAACAACTACCAGGCGCCCGGTTTTATCTGGAAATTGCCGAGGATATCCATCATAAAAAGGGGCTGGCCTGTATTGATTGTCATACCCGCAATGAGATAATGGGCGATGGGGTGAGTTATGCCCATTATGAAGAACAGGTTGAGATCTCTTGTAAGATGTGTCATTCCGTTGATCCCGGCAAAACCCGTAAGGGGAATCCGGTGAAAAGCATTGCCCAAAAAGAAGGGCAATGGCAGTTGACCGGCAAGCTGAACGAGAAAGTCTATCCTTTGCAGCCACCGAAACCGGGGGTATGCGATTTCAGCGGTCATAAACGGATCAGTTGCGAGGCCTGTCATTCTACCTGGGTGCCGCAGTGTTATGGCTGCCATGCCAAGCGTGATGCGGCCCAAACCCATCTCGACAAGTTGACTCTCAAGGAGACTCCGGGGATGTGGGAAGAGGGGCGTTCCTACATCCGTTATGAGAAGCCGATGCTGGCTGTGTGGAAAGATGAAGTAGTGATTGTCACCCCCGGCTGCCAGGATATTGTGACCCTGGTGGATGAAAAGGGGAACGTTGATGGCGGTTTTAACCGCTTTACCATGGCCGCCATTAATCCTCATACCACCCAGGCCAAGGGTAGAACCTGCGCTGACTGTCATACCTCAACCAAGGTTGTGGGCTTGGGCGAAGGGACGGTAACGGAGAAGGACGGGAAGTGGGCATTTAAACCCCTTGATCAGGGGGTAGATACCTTTGCCGGTAAGACAGTGGGCTTTGATGCCTTTGTCACCATTGATGGCAAGCAGCTTCAGAACGGATCGCGGCCTGATCTGCGGCCATTTAACGGTGTGGAGTTGCGTAGGATCCTAAGGGTAGGCCTCTGTATTGAATGTCATACTGAATATAGTGATCCGGCGTGGAAGAAGTATAACGCAACGACCCAATGCCCTTCGCAGAAGGCGGAAGGCGCCCCGAAGGAAGTGCCTTTAGGGCACAGAAAAACAGAATAAACTCACCTGCAGTGCCCTCTACGGTCTCATCGATTATCTCAATTGGTCCCCTCGCGCCTTATTTTCCGGGATGAAGCAGTGAGTTTGTTACCGGCCCATGCCAAACCGGCACCAGCCAATAGCTTTCCGGCTTTTGTCGAATTGTTGTCCGGAGCGGTTCGCTGAGCCAGTGGCTGTCTTCCACCATGTTGTAAAAAACAGAATCGGTGCCGATAAAGCCATCCAGCATATGGGTCAGGATGTGCAGCAGTTTACTGGGGTATCCTTTTTGAATAGCAAGCAGGTCTTCAAGTTCAGTCAGACCGGTTCCCTGAAGTTCTTTGAGCAGGGTATTGCAGAATGCGCGGTTGGCAGCGATCCCTGTCTCCATTTCTATCCAGAAATGCTCCCAGACGCCAGACCGGATCTCTGAATCATTGATGGTGGTTGACTGGTAGACAACGAGCTGGGTGGTGTTCATGAAATGGGCTGTCTGTTGACGGGCTTGTGCGAGACTGTCTCCGGTTGCCAGAAAAAGGTGGTGATGATTGGTGTTATCGTATGGGGTGGGAGTGGTCATGATGAGGGTTGTGCGAGCGCCGATAGTTTTGTTGATGCAATAAAAAATCCCCTGTCGAATGAACGACAGGGGATTTTTTATTGCTTTTTGTACGTCAGAACGGTTTAGAAACTCATGGTCAGGTGATGGCTTGCCAGGAAGATTTCGTTGGTCTCTTTGTAGGTTTTGCCCAACTTGAAGAAGTCACCAGTGTCAAGATAACCAAGGTGCACGGCATAGATCAGGTTGTCATACAGTCTGTAAGCTGCGCCGGCGTTATACTCAAAACCATACTCATCATCCCATCCAGCCAGTTCCTTGTCTGCCATGGCATAGCCAAGGCCGGCATGGAGGGTCAGATCCTGAGTGGCGGCAAAGTCGGCGGTCACAACGATGGCATTGGTACCGGCTTTTTTGGCGGCATCGCCAAAGGAACCAGGGGCTGAAGTCTGGTAACTGTTGAGGATATTGCCGAATACGCCGGTCAGGATATAGAGAGGCTCAAAATCAGCGCCGGTGCCGTAGTAGTTCTCAAGATCAGT